>JANQIS010000058.1 GCA_028282045.1 Gammaproteobacteria bacterium | reverse complement strand
GTACCACCCCAGAGAAATAGGCCACCGTGGTCATCAAAATAACGGCATCATGAAAGCGTATCGGGAACCAATGGGCCAGCATATTGCCAAAACCGGCACCGGCTGAGAGTGACGGCGCAAAAATACCGCCAGGAATGCCACTTAGGTAGGTCAGTAATGTCACAACCATTTTCATAAAGCCATAGAAAAACGGCACAGTTTCGGCATGGTTATGATCAATAATGCTTTTGGCAGCCTGATATCCACTGCCATAGGTAGTGCCATGGCCCAGCCAACCGATGATAGCAACTGCCAGACCTAATGCACCAGCAATCCAGATCGGATTGCGCATCACCACATTTTTCATCACCCAGGAAATACGAATCAACAACTCACTAAACACGCCTCCCAATATACCACCGGCAATAGCGCAGATAATCAGCGGCAACCAGCCGCCATGAACGATATCCAATGTAGCATGACTGGTACCAAAATAAATGTAGTTACCCAACACATACTGCGCCACGATACCGCACAGTACCACCGTGGTAATGATGGTTCCGCTCAGCCCACGCTCAAATGAGCCAGCTAACTCTTCAATGGCGAACACCACTCCGGCCAGCGGTGCGTTAAATGCTGCCGCAATGCCCGCAGCACCACCGGCCAGCAACAAGCCGCGCTGCATATCATGACGATGGAAATTACCCAGCTTACTCAAAAACTGCATGATAGAAGCAGACATCTGAATAGTCGGCCCCTCACGCCCGATTGAGCCACCGCACATAAATCCCAGCATGGTGAGTATAAACTTACCAATAGCAATGCGCAGTGAAACCAATTGTATTCGCGAACGCGGGCTGTTAAGTCGCAATGAGGCAATCACCTGCGGTATACCACTGCCTTCAGAGCCGCGAAACAACCAACGCATAATCAGTACGATCAGCATAAAACCCAGTGGAGTAATCACCAACGGCCACAAAGGATGTTGGCCGACAAACATCAAAAAGCGGGCATTCCAATAGTCACAAGCCATGGCAAAGCCCACACAAACCAGGCCGACAGTCAGCCCACCACCCCAGAACAACAGACGACGGCGCCACTGCGAAATGGAGAGCATTCGCAGAGAGTCATTTAATAACTTATCGCGCCGCAACCATCTCATCGGCGACTACTTTTTCTTGGGTGCAATCAGATCGGTGACCGAGCCCTCAAACATTTCTGTTGCCAGAGCAAAGGTTTCTGATAAGGTCGGGTGTGGGTGGATGGTCAGAGCAATATCTTCTGCTTCGCAGCCCATTTCAATCGCTAGCGCAGCTTCGCTGATCAAGTCCCCAGCATTTGGCCCGACAATACCACAACCGATAATGCGGTTGGTTTGATTGTCAAACAATACTTTAGTCATCCCTTCATCACGACCCAGCGACAGTGAGCGACCACAAGCCGCCCATGGAAACACACCCTTACCATAATCCAAGCCTTGCTCTTTAGCTTGCTGTTCAGTCACACCGACCCAAGCCACTTCAGGATCAGTATACGCCACCGCCGGAATACATTTAGGATCAAAATAGTGTTTCTTGCCGGCAATCACCTCAGCCGCCACTTTGCCTTCCGGCACTGCTTTATGAGCCAGCATCGGCTGACCGACGATATCACCAATGGCAAAGATATGAGCAACATTGGTGCGCTGCTGCTTATCTACCGCAATAAAACCGCGCTCATCAACGTTGACGCCAGCCTTATCAGCATCGATAAGCTTGCCATTAGGTGTGCGGCCCACAGCCATTAAGATGCCATCATATTTAACCGGTTTAGCCGGCGCATTCTTACCTTCAAAAGTAACGTACAAGCCCTCTTTTTTGGCATCCACTTTGGTGACTTTGGTTTCTAACATAATACTGTTATAGCGCGTCTCAACCCATTTCTGATAAGGTTTAACCAGATCCTTATCGGCACCGTTCATCAACTGCGGCATAAATTCAACCACATCAATCTCGCTGCCTAATTGGTGATAGACTGTAGCCATCTCCAGGCCAATAATCCCTCCGCCAAGCACCAGCATTTTCTTCGGAATATGCTTCAAAGTCAGTGCACCAGTGGAGTCAAAAATCCGTTCATCCTCGGGAATAAATGGCAGACTCACCGGCTGTGACCCGGCAGCAATAATACAATGATCAAAACTAATGGTTGTTTTTTTGCCTTTGCTATCTTGCACAACCATTTCATTGGGGCCGGTGAATTTACCATAGCCGTGAACGATGTCTACTTTACGTTGTTTTGCTAACATCGACAGCCCACCGGTCAGACGTTTGATGACGCTATCTTTCCAACCGGCCAGTTTCTTGACATCTACTTTGGGCTTAGCAAAACTGATGCCATACTCACTCATGGCCTGCGCTTCATCCATAACCTTGGCGGCATGCAACAGTGCCTTGGATGGAATACAGCCCACATTCAAACACACACCACCGATATTCTCATAACGTTCGACCAGGATCACTTGTTTACCCAAATCAGCGGCACGAAAGGCTGCAGTATAGCCACCAGGACCACTGCCCAATACAACGACTTCAGCTTTTTTATCACTCATGTTTGACCTCGATTATTTAGTTTTTAAACCTGTTCTACAACAACAATTCACGCAAGTCACTAAGGTACTTGCCAATTGCTACAATAAACTGCCCGGCTTGAGCGCCATCAACCACACGATGATCCACTGACAATGACAATGGCAACATCAGGCGCGGCACAAATTGGTTGCCATCATAAACCGGCTGCATACTGGCTTTGGATACACCAAGAATACCCACTTCCGGCATATTCACAATCGGTGCAAAGCCTTTAGTTCCAATATTGCCCAGACTGGAGATGGTAAAACAGCCGCCTTGCATGTCAGTTGGTTTGAGTTGACCTTTACGGCCACGACTGATCAAGTCCATCATATCGCGCGCAATGTCAAACAAACCTTTCTTATCGGCATCACGTACCACCGGCACCACCAAGCCATTGGGAGTATCTACTGCAAAGCCAACATGGACATATTTTTTCACAATCAGGTTCTCACCATCGGCTGACAATGAGCTATTCACATCAGGAAATTCCTGCAGGGCCTTGGCCACTGCTTTAATCAGAAAGGGCATCGGTGTAAGCTTAACTTCGGCTTTTTCAGCATCAGCTTTCTTGGCCTTACGAAATGCTTCCATCTCGGTGATATCAGCATCTTCAAAAAAGGTAATATGGGGCACACGCACCCAGTTGCGTGCCAGGTTGGCGCCGCTGATTTTCTTAATACGTGATAAAGGTTGGGTTTCAATCTCACCAAACTTAGCAAAATCCACCACTGGGTCAGGTAACAAGCCCAGGCTGGCACCACCAGCGCCACCGTCTTGAGATTGCATCACTGATT
>JANQIS010000252.1 GCA_028282045.1 Gammaproteobacteria bacterium | reverse complement strand
TATCCCTAATATGGCGGTATGGCGCCCGTGTGATGCGGTTGAGTCAGCAGTCGCCTGGCAGGTGGCTATTGAACGCCATGACGGTCCAACCAGCTTAATTTTTTCACGCCAAGGACTGCCGCACTGTCAACGCAATCGACAGCAGATCGAGGCTATTGCCCGTGGTGGTTATGTGTTGAAAGACGCTGATAATGTACAGGCAGTGATTATAGCTACCGGATCAGAGGTGGGCCTGGCGCTGGGGGCGCAAGAACAATTAGCACAACAGCATATTGGCGTGCGTGTAGTGTCAATGCCCTCGCTTGAGTCATTTCGTGAGCAAGATGAGCGCTATCGAACTAGTGTGTTACCACCTAGTCTGCCTGTAGTAGCTGTGGAAGCAGGTGTGGCAGATAGCTGGTTGGAATTCACCGCATCACGTGATGCGGTGGTGAGCTTAGATCGCTTTGGTGAATCAGCGCCGGCGAAGGTATTATTTGAACATTTTGGTTTTACTGTAGAGCATGTTGCCAAGACAGTAATAGCACAACTCAAAGTCAAGGAGTAAACATATGACAATTCGTGTTGCAATTAATGGTTATGGTCGTATTGGCCGTAATATTTTACGTGCACTGTATGAAGGGCAGCGCAAAGGGGAAATTCAAATTGTCGCGATTAATGATTTAGGCGATATTGAAACCAATGCTCATCTGACGCGCTTTGATACCACGCATGGGCGTTTTGCTGGTGAGGTGAATATCGCTGGCGATCATCTGGTGGTTAATGGTGACAAAATCCGCGTGTGTTCGCAACGTAACCCTGCTGACTTACCCTGGGGTGAGCTGAATATTGATGTGGTGTATGAGTGTACTGGTTTTTTTACCAGTAAAGAAAAAGCAGGTGCTCATTTACAGGCAGGTGCCAAGAAAGTCATCATTTCTGCGCCAGGTGGTAAAGATGTTGACGCCACCATTGTATACGGTGTTAACCACGATACCTTAAAAGCTTCAGATACTGTGATTTCTAACGCTTCTTGCACCACCAACTGCCTGGCACCGCTGGCTAAAGTGTTGCACGATGCCATTGGAATTGAGCAAGGCTTGATGACGACGGTTCATGCCTTTACTAACGATCAGAAATTATTGGATGTGTATCATACAGATTTACACCGTGCGCGTTCGGCAACCCAATCCATGATTCCTACCAAGACCGGCGCAGCGGCTGCAGTAGGTTTAGTATTACCAGAGTTAAATGGTAAGCTCGACGGCTTTGCGATTCGTGTGCCCACCATTAATGTATCCGTGGTGGACTTAGTCTTCACTGCCAGCCGTGCCACTAGCGCGGAAGAAATTAATAGTACGATTAAAGCTGCATCCAATGGTGAGCTCAAAGGTGTGTTGGGATATAACGACTTGCCGCTAGTATCAGTTGATTTTAATCATGATTCTCGTTCTTCGGTACTGGATACGGCACATACCAAAGTGAATGGAAGTCTGGTGAAAATCCTTTCCTGGTATGATAACGAATGGGGCTTCTCCAACCGCATGCTCGATACGACTGTTGCCTTAATGGGGGCCTGAGACTATGCCAATGTTAACAATGGATGATGTGGTGCTGCGTAATAAGCGCGTCATGATCCGTGTGGACTTTAACGTGCCTATCAAAGATGGCAAAATTACCAGCGATGCCCGTATCCGTGCCGAATTGCCGACCATTCAAAAAGCCTTGGAGCAAGGTGGGGCAGTTATTTTGTTATCGCACTTGGGGCGTCCTAAAGAAGGTCAATATGATGAGGCTTTTTCACTGCGTCCGGTGGCTGATCATCTGGCCGAATTGATCGGTCAACCGGTGCGTTTTGAGCAACAATGGTTGGATGGTTTTGACATTCAGCCCGGTGAAATCGTCTTGTGCGAGAATGTACGCTTTAATGTGGGTGAAAAAACCAATAATGAGGCGCTATCACGTCAAATGGCTGCACTATGTGATGTATTTGTTATGGATGCTTTTGCTACTGCCCACCGCGCGCAAGCATCAACCTGCGGTGTTGCTAAGTTCGCGGCTCAAGTGTGTGCCGGACCGTTGTTAGTTGCTGAGCTAAAGGCATTAGTTAGTGCGCTTGAAATGCCTAAGCCTCCTGTGGTGGCAATCGTTGGCGGTGCCAAAGTATCCACCAAGTTAACGGTATTAAAGGCTCTGGTTGATAAGGTGGACCACTTAGTCTTAGGGGGTGGTATTGCTAATACTTTTTTAGCCGCCGCCGGCTATCCGGTAGGCAAGTCTTTGTACGAGCCGGATTTGCTGGATGAAGCCAAGGCTGTGATTGCTGCGATGCAAAAGAAAGGTGGTAGTGTGCCATTACCGGTTGATGTGGTGGTGGCAAGTGAGTTTTCTGAGTCAGCATCGGCCACTATCAAACCGGTAAGTGCGGTATTGCCTGATGATATGATCTTGGATATTGGCCCAGAGTCTGCTAAGCAGTTGGCGCAAATGCTCGATTTGGCAGGTACTATTATTTGGAATGGGCCAGTGGGCGTATTTGAGATGACCTCATTTAGTCATGGTACTGAAACAGTGGCACAGGCGATTGCCAACAGCGATGCTTTTTCAATTGCTGGTGGTGGTGATACTCTGGCAGCAATTGATCAGTTTGGTGTTGGCAAGGATATCTCCTATATTTCTACCGGTGGTGGTGCATTCCTTGAATTTGTTGAAGGTAAAGTGCTGCCGGCAGTTGCCATGGTTCAGGCGCGCAGTTGATTGTTTAAGAGAGGATATTGATGAGACGTACCAAGATTCTGGCCACATTAGGTCCCGCTTCAGAGAATAAGGAAGTATTGCGTAAGATGATACAAGCAGGGCTCAATGCCGTGCGTTGTAATTTCTCACATGGCGATGCACAGGATCATGCGCAACGGGTGGAGTTTATCCGCACAGTTGCACGTGAAGAAGGTAGAACGATCGGTATTCTCGGTGACTTGCAAGGACCGAAGATTAGAGTGGCAAAATTTAAACAAGGCAGCGTCATGCTGGAGCATGGGGCGGAATTTGTTATTGATTCAGCGTTGGGTGAAACTGATGGTGATGCCCATCAGGTGGGGACTGACTATGAAGATCTTGCCAGAGATCTCAACGCCGGTGATATTTTGTTACTGGATGATGGTAATATCAGTCTTAAGGTGAATAGTGTTGCTGCTAGTAAGGTGATATGTAGCGTTTTGGATGGCGGTAAACTGTCTAACAACAAGGGTATCAACAAGTTAGGCGGTGGTTTGTCTGCGCCGGCATTGACTGATAAAGACAAAGCAGATATCAAAACGGCTGCAGCATTGGGGATGGACTATGTTGCCGTGTCGTTTCCGCGCGATGCTAAAGATATGGAGCTTGCCAAGCAATTACTTACCCAAGCCGGTTCTAATGCCGGGGTTGTTGCAAAAATAGAGCGTGTAGAGGCCGTGGCCAATATTGATGAGATTATCAGGGCTTCTGATGCTGTGATGGTGGCGCGGGGTGATTTGGCTGTTGAAGTTGAACCGGAGCGTGTCCCGGGTATTCAAAAAATGATTATCCAGCGCGCGCGCGAGCTGGATAAAGTAGCCATCACTGCCACACAAATGATGGAGTCTATGATTGACCATCCGGTACCAACTCGCGCAGAAGTATCCGATGTGGCTAATGCTGTACTGGATTGTACTGATGTCGTGATGCTTTCAGCGGAGACGGCTGTGGGGAAATATCCCGATCGTGTTATTAAAAGCATGGATAAAATTTGTTTAGCGGCAGAGGCCGATCCTTCCATGGTCACTTCTGGCCATCGTGTGGAATTACGTTTTGATCGTGTTGATGAAGCTATTGCTATGGCAACCATGTACACGGCCAACCATCTCGACGTTAAAGCCATTCTTGCGTTGACCGAATCCGGTTCATCTGCGCTATGGATGTCACGTATTAAATCCAATATTCCCATCTTTGCACTGACGCGTAATGCCGATACTATGGGTAGATGTACGCTTTATCGTGGTGTTACTCCCATCCATTTTGACTCCACCAAAATGTCCAAGGATGATGTTAACCCAGCCGCTGCTCAGAAGTTGGTTAAAATTGGTTTGGTCCAAAATGGCGATCTGGTGTTGTTAACTTCAGGCGACCATATGGGAACGCGTGGGGGGACAAATAAGATGAAAGTGCTTTGTATTGGCTCAGTCACCTGACATTCCCCCTGCTCAGAGCATTGTGCTACTTTATTCAATTCTAGCCTGAGAAATTACCCTAAAGGACTCCCACTATTTAGCAAGAGCAGGTTAAATGCTTGGTGAATCTGATTTATAATTTGCCCTCAGAGCCCGTAATTCTCGCATAGAAGTTGTTTCTCCCCATGGGAAAAATACTGATGCAAATCTCATGCATCCAGAGGCGTGTCTATGTGTATTTATACGAGCAACCGCTTCTATTTCCTCCATTTTAATGTTATCCCTCTCAAGAAGATTTTGGTATCGAGTCAGTTTATCATCATCAGCATCATTCGTTAAAAACTCACATCTTTTGGCGAAACTTTCCATTAATTCCTCTAATATTTTTTTATTTTTATCATATGATTCTTTCAATAATTCTTCTGGTGGTTCCTCTGGTAATAAAGGATTGCGAGAGGTGTCTAATGTGCCGTCAATTCTGCTCTGCGAGGTTGGGCCTGTCAGTGAACCTTCTTCATCTGGATTAACTGCTGCCCCTGCATTGTCTGTCTCTTCAAGCTCGGGAGAAGTAGCATATAAACTGTCCCATTTTGATTGTAGGTATGCTATAAACTGATCTAAATCAGAGACTCCTATCTTAAGGACTCCTTTATATTCGGTTAATTTGCACCCAGTCTCCTGGAGGCGATTTGTCAAAAACTCTTGCGTTCTGCCACCCTTTCTCCTAATGCACTGCAGTGTCTTCTCAATGGGAGCATCCGGATTTAATGTCTTAGTTCTTTTACCAGTTGTTTGCTCTTTATCGCGCTTAGCGTTGCGAATAATTTCTTTAAAACAATCTTCTAAATCCACTGGATTTGTGTCTGAGTACAATAAACGGTACAGTGGGGAGTTGGCAGTCAAGGCACTCAGAGGGGAGTCAAACCATGCTGTACAAGCCATGTTGTCCACTTGAGAAGCAACACTAGAAGTGGTTGGTGTTTCAGTGATCGCTAAAGATAATTGAGAGCCACCTAACATCGCATTTAGTCCGATACGACCTGATTGCCCTTTTATCAATTTGCCCCCGGTATTGGGGCAAAATACAAATAATTCTTCTGCTGTTGCCAACCTGGAATCAATACATTTTTGAACCATGTATTTGCCAATTTCAGAATCCCTGAAAAATTTATTTATATCATCTTTATATTTCGAATCTAATATTTTCAATATTTCCTGTGTTATCCTTAGAAAAATATCTCCCTCTATATTCAGATATAAATTATTAACAAAATCGGCCGTAGCCAACGAGGTTTTATGCGGTGATTTTGAAAAATCATAATCACAAAGATGTTCGGCAAATGTAGTGCAATCTTCATATCCTTTAATACGGTGAATATAAAGGACACTGCTTTCGTCAAACAAAATATGGTGTGTTGATTCAAATTTTGGCATATATCAATCCCCCTTATCGCAAACTATTATCGATTGGTTATTTATATTGATATATTCTAAGGAATTTTTTGTCAAATCCGCAAAAACCGCCATTTCACATATTTATAATGCATGAGGTGGTATTTAGTGTCATTGGTTGTAAGAGACAGTGAAATACCATCTGCCCTAATAAAGTTTCTTATCATGTGTTGCCATCATGGATATGAAATCCTTCATGCTGGGCCGTGGTTCAGCATTTTCATTGGGCATAACGCGGATGCAACCATTAAAGAAAATCGAGTGATCTGGAAATACGAGGTCTTTCTCGATCTTGAGTTCGTTAACGATTGACATAAAGCGTTTATCTTCCTGCGGGATTTGATCGATATTGTTATTTAAGTTACTGCCGCCCTGCGGATGAAAAAACTCAAAATGTACTTCTTTTAGGGTTTGATATAGCACTGTATCATCAAGCGACATAGGGAATTGTTGATTCAATACACGCTCGGTAAAGTCCAACACCAGTTGCTTAATGGTGCTCATCTCACTAATAGTACGGTTAGCATTGCTGCGCTCAGGGATCGGGTGGAAGAAGGTATGTTTATGTAGTGAGTAATACACCGGATAGCGGCCGTTATACATTTCCGGTTGCATGAAAATGGGCAAGTAGTAACGGATCCGATAAATATTAAGAAATGCCTCGGTAAGTTTACGGATCGGGGCAGTTAAATCAGATGTGGCGGGTGTGTAACAGGGCACTTGACGCATGGCCATTTTTACCACATGTTTTGCCGTTTCAATAATAAAAGGAGTATTGCGTATGCTATTGGGAAGTTTCTCGGTAAAGATAGCCCATAGCAAATCATACATTGCCGCGTTACGTGAGAATGAAGTAAACTCCCAGATCCGTTTCATCAATGAGTCACGGAACTTCATTCGTCGGCGTAAGTGCTCCAGCATTTGCCGTGGAAAGAATAGCATTTCACAGTACCAGTCTTCATCAAATTGTTCAGAGTCGCTAATTTCTTTAAGTAAATACCACTGCTGAGGCAGTGTTTTCGGACACAGATGTTCATGAATATTAAAAGCTTTGCTCAGACGGTCATTGTATTGTTGATGAGAGATTTTCGGTAGCATTAATAAAGAACGACAACCTGCTGTAGAACTATAAGCGCCATGCATAACATGGTTAATGGCCGGATCGAATAAACTGTAGAGTGAAAAGATAGTACCTGGCTTGACCAGGCGTACCGGGACCATATGCGAAGGTAAATCAACATACCATTCGGTAGTATTGTGCGTCAGCATGCCGACAGGAATGCCTTTCCAGGGGTAATTTAATAAATCTCGAATATCAGCAGGGATACGTTCATCCTGGATTTTCATGGGTTGGTCTTTGTAATACACCCATAAGTCATCTTTTGATTCGATCGCAGCACCGAAAGGGTAACGCGCCCGTACCAAGGGCATATTTTTAATGTTCTCAACCGGCAGGGCATCAATTTCTTCGGCAATATCAGGGTTAAGTTTATTCACCTGCTCCTTTACTTCATGCCAGGCCACTATCTCTAGAGTGTAATTCATATGATATGCTCATTATTGTTATCTCTGGGGGCAATGTGCAGTGCAACTAAAGAGACATTTATTATTATTTGTTTTTTATATGCTAGCACAAGCTGACCAAAATTGTGGGGCTTATTTTGAAACAAAAGGTCGAACCCGAATACAGCCATGGAAAAACATAGAGCTGTCAGGCAAATTGAGATGATGGTAATGACAAAATTGCTGTTGGATTTGGCCAAAACGCGGATCGTCAGCAAAGATAGTTTCAATATCCTCTTTGAGCTCTGGTCCGCCTTTAGGGTGGTAAAAAGTTACCTCTGTTTCCTGCAGGCGATGATATAGTAAGGTGCCTTTGAACGAAAAGGGTAGTTGATCTTGCAGGATTTGTTGTTTAAAAGCTTCAAAGGTGCTTTTGATTTGCTTCATGATATTGATGGTCTGTGAGGTAGTATTTTTTGTTGGGATGGCATGTAAGAAAAATGGTTTCTGAAGTGAATAATATACAGGTTGGGTATTGTCGTAGTGCTGTGGTTGCATAAAGATGGGTAAATAAAAACGGATGCGGTAAATATCAAGTAGTGCTTTGGAAAATCCTTCGATAGGTCCGGCAATATCATTGGTGGAAGGTGCGTATGCACCATTAGCTTGCATGATAACGCGCAGCAGATAACGTACAGTTTCCATCACCGCCAGGCTGTTTTTCAGGGCTAACGAGAGGTTCCCTTCGATAAAGGTCGACCATACCAGATCATAAGTGGTTTGATTGCGCATAAAAGCAGTGCCCTGCCAAATGCTTTGTAGTAATGTATTTTTTAATGCAGGGTGATGATTGAATGCCTCAATAAAATAGCGGCTAAAGAAAATGATATCAGCGTGCCATGGGTATTGAAATTGTTTTGATTGACTAATAGCCTTAAAAAACGCCCATTGTTCTGCGAAAGTACGCGGATTAAAAATTTGTTGTAGCCGCAGTCGTTTGCTTAAACGTTTGTGATATTGCTGATGTGCAATTTGTGGCAAAGTGATCAATGATCTTGATCCTGCCGTAATTGAATATGATTCAGGAATAATATGCGAGTATCCTTCGCGCTCAAAAATAGACAGCAACGAAAAGGTGCACCCTGGTTGATAAAGACGATAGGGAATAATATGAGTAGGTAACTCAATATGGGTCTCAACACTGTTATGGAGCATCATTCCAAATGGCATTACGCGCCAGTAATAGTCTAGTAGCTCACGAACCTCATTGCTAATAGCCGGGTGATCTAAGGGTAGACAACGTGCTTGCTG
>JANQIS010000191.1 GCA_028282045.1 Gammaproteobacteria bacterium | reverse complement strand
TGTCAAGAGAATCTCGTGTCGGAGTGTGATATCAAGTTGATGATGCCAGTCTGCATTGAAAAATTAAAGTTAATATAAAACCTACCGGTCAGGTTAGTTTTTTTGGGAAAAATAAGTTAAATAAAAAAATAATCGTAAATTTCTAATCCTTCGCTATTCTTTAACATATTGAGCAGCATATTGGCTGCAATACTGTATTGCTAAAGTATGGAGTTATTGATGGCCGCGATTAAAACTATAGCTTTGTTTTCAATGTGCTTGACGTCATGCCTAGGTTTGCCGGTCTATGCGGCGGGGCCAAGTTATAATAGCTACAGTGATGCAAAGGGCGCTGTTGAGGTCATTGACCCGGATGGCTATGCTGGAGCGCCTTTTTTTCCTATATGTATCAGCGAGAATAGACTTAAACTGGTTCATACTCAGTATTATGGGTTTGATGGTCAAATTCATCATGGCACTATTCGCGTATTAGATGCACTGGCTCCGGCAGTTAAAAATATTTTTAACACTTTGCTGAAACAAAAATTTGCCATTAACAGTATGGTGGCTAGCCCCATTCAGGGCAATTATGTCATCCCTCATGTGCTACAGCCCGGGTATATATCTTTTATTACTAATGATGATGGAGACAATACGGCAGCTTATTCATGTCGACCGATTACCGGCGGTAGCCTTCCATCCCTGCATGCTTATGGTGCTGCAATTGATTTAAATCCCAGAGAGAATCCTTATATTGGTATTAACTGGGATACAGGTGCTATCACAGGCATTATTCCCAAAGACGGCTATAAAAATATTAACAGAAGAAAATTCCGTTTTGGCAAACCTGTGCCAATTGGCCGCAGTGAAGACGTGATTGATGTTTTTGCAGATAACGGTATTGTGTATTGGGGCGGGTATTGGAACTATCCAATAGATTACATGCACTTTGAAATCACCCGAGTGAATGCCATATTGTTGATGGCGATGACGCCTGTTGATGCCGCAAAATATTTTAAATTATATACGCGCTTTTATAACCGCTGTAAAGCACAGTTTCCTGTAGCCTATAAGCAGAGCAGGTTCAGTGATTTGACCAACACAGTACATACCATAACGGGTAAAGCAGCACTTGAGCTTTATCAGGAATCTCCTCAGCGCCTGTTTAACAGTGTGGAACACATTTTTGATCATATATCTGAAAAAGCTTGTGTCAAAAAGTAGGGCCACAAATTCTCACTTTGCTCAGAAATCACATCGGGGTATTCATGAGTGCAAGAGATAATTGTTCGCCCTACAACTGTCTTTAAATCAGCGCTTATCGATCATCACAAATGGGCGTTCTTTCTCACCGGTGTAAAGCTGACGGGGACGGCCCAATTTTGCACTGGGGTCATTCATCATTTCAATCCAATGTGAGATCCAGCCAACAGTGCGTGCCAGTGCAAAGATTACTGTGAACATATTTGAGGGAATGCCGATAGCATTCATAATAATGCCAGAGTAAAAGTCCACGTTAGGGTAGAGTTTTTTCTCAATAAAGTATGCATCTTTCAAGGCGATTTGTTCCAGCTCTTGCGCCACTTGAAACACCGGGTTGTTATTATCACCCAACTGTTGTAACACTTCAGCGCAGGTCTCACGCATTACTTTAGCGCGTGGATCGTAGTTTTTGTAAACCCGATGGCCAAAACCCATCAGGCGGAAAGGGTCATTCTTATCTTTGGCTTTGGCAACGTAGTGATCGATATTATCCACCGAGCCGATTTCACGCAGCATATTGAGTGCAGCTTCATTAGCACCACCATGTGCCGGACCCCATAATGCTGAAATACCAGATGAGATGCAGGCAAATGGGTTTGCACCGGTTGAACCGGCCAGACGTACAGTCGAGGTTGAAGCATTTTGCTCATGGTCAGCATGTAGTGTGAAAATACGGTCCATCGCCTGCTCAAACACCGGGTTTACCTTATACTCTTCAGTTGGTGTGGCAAACATCATTTGCAAAAAATTGCCGGCATAGCTCAGTTCATTACGTGGATAGACGAAAGGTTGCCCAACCACGTACTTATAACACATCGCCGCGATAGTGGGCATTTTAGCAATCAGGCGATAAGCAATTTCTTGCTGCCCCTTAGCGTCATGGCTATCAAATTTCTCATGGTAGAATGCAGATAACGCACCAACCACTCCGACCATGATAGCCATGGGGTGCGCATCACGACGAAAGCCACGGAAGAAATGCACGATTTGTTCGTGGATCATCGTATGGTAGGTGATGTTATGCTCAAACTCAGTTTTTTGCTGTCTATTAGGCAATTCACCATTGAGTAGCAAATAGCATACTTCTAAGAAATCACATTGCATGGCTAAGTCGTAGATTGGATAGCCGCGATAGAGCAGAATACCTTTGCCGCCATCAATAAAAGTAATTTTCGATTCACAAGAGGCCGTAGAAGTAAAGCCAGGGTCAAAGGTGAAACGTGCTTCTTTTGCTAATGAGCTGACATCAATAACATCCGGCCCTTGCGTGCCTTGCTTAATAGGTAGTTGGTATTCTATGCCATCAACGGATAAAGTGGCTGTTTTGCTCATGGTTGATCTCCAATCTTTCGCGTGTGGTAAGTATGGCTACAATTGTTTGTAATATCAAGCAAATAAGGTTGTCTTAGAGCCGGTTGTCCAATTTTGGCTTGAAGCGAAAAATGTAGGGATTTAAGCCATCAGCAGTATTGACTGAATTTGGGTGGATTAATTGGCGTATAATCTGGGAAGTCGTCAATTCCTGTGCTAGACTACGGGCGTTTTCATTAAGTCGTAGAGGTTATTATGCGTTATCAACGTGCTCATAACGGCGGACACCAAGCCATCTTTTTTTATAAATTTCCCTTGATGGCCATAGCATCAATTCTGCATCGCATCAGCGGTGTGATTTTATTTTTGTTTATCCCTTTTGTGCTATGGGTGCTTGCTACATCACTCAGTTCACCGGCAGGTTTTCAGCAGGCATCAACCTTTTTCGATTGCTTTGCTGTGAAGTTCTTCGCCTGGGTGATGCTCTCAGCATTGGTATATCATTTGCTGGCCGGTATTAAACATTTGTTTATGGATATGGGATTTGCCGAGACCTTAAAAGGTGGTCGCTCTGCCAGTGCCTTTGTCATTATCGTTTCAGTGCTGATCATGATCTGGATGGGGGTAAAGTTGCTATGATTCATTCAATAACCAATTTAACTCGTACCGGACTTAAAGATTGGTTCATTCAACGTGTATCTGCGGTGATTCTGGCTGCTTACGTATTGTTTTTAGTAGGCTATCTGTTTGGCCATAGTGGTTTGGATTATGGCGCGTGGAAGGCATTGTTTCAGTGCACTTGGATGCGTGATTTTACTCTGTTAGCCGTACTCAGTTTGATTGCCCATGCCTGGATAGGGATGTGGACTATCTTTACTGACTATATCCATTGCGCTGTTTTGCGTAGTCTTATTCAAGTCATCGTCGTCATTGCTTTCTTGGTTTACTTTGTCTGGACGATTGCCATTTTGTGGGGTTAATTTATGAGTGTTACAAGATACGAATACGATGCCATTATTGTTGGTGCCGGTGGTGCTGGGATGCGCGCCAGTATGGAGCTTGCCAAGTCCGGTTATAAGGTGGCGGTTATTTCTAAAGTATTCCCGACACGTTCTCATACCGTGTCTGCACAAGGTGGCATGGCGGCATCATTGGGTAATGTCCATGAAGATAATTGGCGTTGGCATATGTACGATACCGTCAAAGGTTCTGACTATATTGGTGACCAGGACTGCATCGAGTATATGTGTAAAGTGGCACCGGAAGTGGTTTATGAGCTTGAACATATGGGCCTGCCATTCTCCCGTCTGGAAGATGGTCGGATTTATCAACGTCCTTTCGGTGGCATGTCACGTGAATTTGATCCGGGTAAAGTGGCCTCACGTACTTGCGCTGCTTCAGACCGTACCGGTCATGCACTACTGCATACCTTGTACCAAGGCAATTTAAAAGAACAAGCTCAATTCTTTGCTGAATGGTATGCCATTGATTTGGTGAAAAACCATCAAGGCGCCATCGTGGGTTGTATTGCGCTTTGTATTGAAACCGGTGAGATGGCCTTTTTCCACTCACGTGCCACGATTCTGGCTACCGGCGGGGCCGGACAGGTTTATGAGTCCAGTACCAATGCCTATGCCAACACGGGCGATGGTATCGGTATGGCGCTGCGTGCCGGGGTTGCGGTGCAAGATATTGAGTTCTGGCAGTTTCATCCAACCGGTATTGCCGGTGCCGGTGTTTTGGTAACGAAAGGTTGCCGTGGTGAAGGCGGGGTGTTGCGCAATAAAGATGGCGAACGTTATATGGAACGCTATGCGCCCAATGCTAAAGATCTGGCTTGTCGTGATGTGGTATCGCGTGCCAGCCAGACTGAAATCCGTGAAGGGCGTGGTATCGATTTTAATGGTGTACAGTGCGTGTATTTGGATTTAACCCACTTGGGAGAAGAGGTGATTAGCTCACGCTTGCCTGGTATTCGAGAGTTGGCAAAGACTTTTGCGCACGTTGATCCGGTTGAAAAACCCATCCCGGTAGTGCCAACCTGTCACTATATGATGGGCGGGTTACCTACCAATATCCACGGCCAGGTGATCACGAAAACAGGTAAGGATGAAAATGTTATTGTTGAGGGCCTGTATGCCGTTGGTGAATGTGCCAGTGTTTCGGTACACGGTGCTAACCGTTTAGGCAGTAACTCATTACTTGATCTGGTGGTGTTTGGTCGGGCAACCGGGCACTTTGTGCGCGATGCACTGCGCGCTGGCCTGGCTCAGCATAGTGTGTCTCAAGAGGATATTGATTTTGCCCTGCAGCGTGTGAATCGTTGGAACGATACCAAGCAAGGTGAGAACTTCCAACAGATCCGCGCTGAGATGAAAAACGTGATGCAAAATGACTTTGGCGTATTTCGCACCGGCGAGACTATGCAGGAAGGGCTGAAAAAATTGCAAGCGCTGGGTGAGCGTTTATCCCATGCAGCATTACCCGATGATAGTGGCGTCTTTAATTTTCTGCGTGTTGAAGCCTTGGAAACAGACAACCTTATGGCAGTGGCGCGTGCCACCGCAGTATGTGCTAACTATCGGACTGAAAGCCGTGGAGCGCATAGTCGTGAAGATTTTCCCGAGCGTGATGATAAGAAATGGCAAAAACATACGCTATACTTTGCTGAAAAAGATAGAACAGATACTCGTAAGGTCAATATGCAGCCCAAAGAGGTCGCTGCGTTTGAGCCCAAAGAGCGCAAGTACTAAGGAGACGTATTGATGAGCAAAACAACCGAAACAATACGATTCAAAATGTATCGCTATAACCCTGAGCAGGATAAAAAGCCCTATATGCAAGACATGACGCTGGAGATCCCTGCCGGTGGTAATATGATGTTACTCAATGCTATTGAACGTCTGAAAGAACAAGACCCGACCATTATGGTGCGCCGCTCTTGTGGAGAGGGTGTTTGCGGTTCTGATGGTATGAACGTCAATGGTAAAAACCGTCTGGCTTGTATCACGCCGATTGGTGGCCTTAAGCAGCCGATCACCGTGCGCCCGCTACCTGGCTTGCCGGTGATCCGTGACTTGGTGGTCGATATGACGCAATTTTATAAGAATTATGAAAAGGTTAAACCTTATCTGATTCCTGAAGCAGGGCCGGCACCGGCCAAAGAGCGATTGCAATCACCCAAAGAGCGTGCTGAACTGGATGGCTTATATGAATGCATTTTATGTGCCTGCTGTACCACCTCTTGTCCTTCCTTCTGGTGGAATCCGGATAAGTTTATTGGACCGGCGGGATTGCTGCAGGCTTATCGATTTGTTGCCGATAGCCGTGATGCAGCGGCTGATGAACGGCTGGCAGCATTAGAAGATCCGTTCAGCTTGTTTCGTTGTCGTGGTATTATGAACTGTGTGAGCGTTTGCCCTAAAGGCTTGAATCCAACTAAAGCGATTGGTAAATTGCGCTCCAAAATGCTACAACGTGCACTATGATATGAAAGCCTTTCAAATGAAAGGTTTTTTTATACATATATAAAGGAGAAGATTGAGTTATGTCAGATGGAAGCATGCAAACTTGGTGGCAATCCTCACAACTAGATGGTACTAACAGTGCCTATCTTGAAGCAATGTATGAGGCTTTTATTGAAGACCCCAGCCAAGTTCCTGCCTCATGGCGAGATTATTTCACCACGCTCAGTAATGGTGCTGCCGGCAGCGAAGCCATTCATAGCGAAGTACAAGCGGCTTTTAAAGCACTCGCACAGCATCCTACTGCAATAGCAACTGAATCAGTTGGTGGTGGTGAAGGCGTGACCTTTGCCCGGGTCATGCGCCTGGTCTATGACTATCGCACCTATGGCCATTTAGAAGCCGAACTCGACCCGCTTGGGCTGTGGCAGCGTGACCAGGAAATCCAGCTAACACTGGAACATAAAAAACTTTCCCAGGCCAATTTGCAAGAAAGTTTCAATTTACCCAGTTTCTTTGACGGTAAGGCATTTAAGCTCAAAGACATTGTCGCTGAACTACGGCGTATTTACTGTGGCCATATCGGCTATGAGTATATGCACATTACTAATGAAGAAGAGCGTTTATGGTTGCGTGATCAAATTGAGGTAGCACCAGAAGCGTTAGCGATTTCTAATGATGAGCAACAATGGTTGTTGCAACGCTTGGTTGCGGCTGATGGCTTAGAGCGTTATCTTGGCATGCGCTATGTAGGACAGAAACGTTTCGGCTTAGAAGGCGGTGATAGTCTTATTCCCATGGTCGATTATCTCATGCATGCTGCCTGTGATCATGGTATTAAAGAAGTGGTCATCGGCATGGCGCATCGTGGGCGTTTAAATGTTTTAGTCAATGTCATGGGCAAATCTCCTGAGAGCTTATTTGCTGAATTTGACGGTAAGCATGCTAGCGATTTACTGTCGGGCGATGTGAAATATCACAATGGCTTTTCTTCTGATATCCAGACTGAAGGCGGTAAGCTGCATATGGCGTTAGCCTTTAACCCGTCGCACTTGGAAATTGTTAATCCGGTGGTGGAAGGCTCAGTACGAGCGCGTTTGGATCGACGTCATGATCGTCAAGGTGATCAAGTCATGGCGCTTCAAGTTCATGGTGATGCCGCTTTTGCTGCCCAGGGCGTAGTGATGGAAACGATGAATATGTCGTTGTGCCCGGGCTATACCACATACGGTTCGATTCATATCGTTATTAATAACCAGGTAGGTTTTACCACCAGCAGTCATAAAGAAGCACGCAGCACCACCTATTGCACTGATATCGGTAAAATGATGGAAACACCGATTTTCCATGTTAATGGTGATGACCCGGAAGCCGTTTTGCGTGTGACCAAACTGGCGTTTGCGTATCGTCAGAAATTCCGCAAAGATGTGATTATTGATTTGGTGTGTTATCGTCGCCACGGCCATAATGAATCTGATGAGCCAATGGCAACGCAACCCTTGATGTATCAGGTTATTA
>JANQIS010000174.1 GCA_028282045.1 Gammaproteobacteria bacterium | reverse complement strand
GACGGTTGCTGTTCCAGGCACCTTCCTGGGAATCCACACAATAACCGGCATGATTAATGCCGATATCAAAGCGCACATCATCAAACAAAAAGAATTCCGGCTCCGGGCCAAACAAAACGGTATCGGCAATACCGGTTGATTTCAAATAGGCCTCAGCACATTTGGCAATGGAGCGCGGATCGCGGTCATAGCCCATCAAAGTGGTGGGTTCAACAATATCACAACGCAAAATTAATGTCGGCACATCACGAAACGGGTCCATAACAATACTGTTACAATCAGGCATCAAAATCATATCGGACTCATTGATGCCTTTCCAGCCTTGAATTGAAGAGCCATCAAACATCTTGCCGGTTTTCAGGAAGTCATTATCCACCTCACTCCTTGGAATGCTGACATGCTGTTCTTTACCGTGGGTATCAGTAAAGCGTAAATCAACGTATTCAATCTGATTATCTTTAATAAACGCAGACACGTTTTTAGGGGTGGCCATGATGACTCCATTGGTTAAGACGGTAGTATTATAATCCATGATGCTATATGTTTGTATCCTGAGTTTTGTCTATTTCAAACCCAAAGACTGTTTGTGCACTCTATACTCGCCCATTACATGAATATTATTGCACTACCTGCAACTGTGTCACCTTAAGATAATCTGCTAATTCGACCAATAGTGTCTGCTGGCGGTCATCCATTTGACCCGATTGCTGTAGTGTATCGATCGCCTGTTGTGCTGCTAATACGGTCAGTCTGGGCTGGCGTCGGTAATCCACCATGGCATTATCAGGCTTAGCCTGCCAAATAGCAGCCAGATACTCCTGGAATTGATCTTGCTCTGCAACACCAAGCTGGGCCGGCATGAACTTACCCAGCAAGCGCACACCCATTTCACGCAGTAGCGGATGATCAATCTGAGCTAAAGCAGCAAGTTTTTTCTGCACCGGTGCTTGGTGAAATGCTTGGCAGGCCCGCTGGTCTGCATTGGAGGGAAAACCCTCCTGATACAATTGGGCTCCAGCGTCCGCTTCAGGCACTGGAACATAAGTGTCATCCAAATGATACTGGGCAATCTTATCGAGTATGGCACCATTATGCTGGCACCAACGCAAGTTTTCCTTAATAACTTGTTCGCGCTCAACATCACTATGCTGAATATAGCGTGACGTATAAGGCAGGATAAATCCCGGTTCAGCCGCTTTCTTACGCATTACCCAGGTATTCTGGGCAATGTCATTAGCCTGCGTGTGGATCAATTGCGGTTGGTCCAGACGCAACCAACAGGTTTGATTACGGTAATGCCAATGCTGTCCCAGTCCCAGTACAGGTGCCTGGTATTGAGCTTGCGCACCAAATTTACCCAAAATCATTAAACCAATAGGGTAAGCTCGTGTCGTAGTTTGCAGTAGAGAAGGCAGTTTATTGAGGTGTTGTTGCTCAACTTGCTTATCAAACAAACCACATAAATAGCGCCACATACTGTTATCTTGATGTAGTTTCCTGGCCAATGCCACCGTGGCTTCCACATCCACCAGAGCGTCATGCGCCGGGCCTTCAGCCAACTGATTGGCGACCGAAAGGTCTGCTAATTTCAAACTGCGGTTTGCCTCACGTTGTGGCCACGACAATATGTCGGGTTTATAAAGCGCGTACAGTATGGTCATCGGATAAATGTCCATGCGAGCACATTGATTAGCATACTGGTGGGTGTAGGGTGTCAACAAGTGACGCCAAAATGAAAACCGCAGAAATTCATCATCAAAACCCAATGTGTTATACCCCAGGCTAATTGTGCCAGGTTGATTTAACATCTGGTGAATACACGTTAGCGCCTGATATTCATCAAACTCAGCACATTGCCCCTGTGCAATACTCACATGGTGCGTTACCGTCGCCTGTGGGGAGGGAATCACATCGATGCTGGGTTGTACCAAAAAACTGCTACGTTCAATTTCATTCAACGCCAAGTCGGTACGAATCGCCGCAAACTGTAAAACCTGGTCAAATGCTTTATTCAAGCCGGAAGTTTCAATGTCGTAGAATAGGTAAGTTTGCTGCATGAGTTGGCATGGCAAAATAACATCGTATCATCATAACGTGTTCAGTTAACATTTTCATCAGCACTTACCCTCAGCTTTATTTTAGCATTGAGGTAGTTGTTCGTCTTGATTGTGTTACCTTGAGAAGGATGCACAAATGCCTATGATGTAAAGGGTTGATATACTTGCTATCGCATCAGATTCAATCAGTTAAAGGAAAGCCCCAATGGCTGCTCTCTTTGAGATGTTGATTAAACATCATAATGACAAACAGATTCATCGCCTCATCTCCAAAGTCATTCAAACGGGCCTATTGCAACTGGCAATCAACGCCGCCCACAGTGACAATTACTTGCAATCTGTGCTAGACTATATAGCGATTACAGGTGATGATCGACAAATTGATTTCGAC
>JANQIS010000165.1 GCA_028282045.1 Gammaproteobacteria bacterium | reverse complement strand
TTCCTGCCAGTAATGCCCCCAGATCCAGTGAATAGACTACTGCACCGCTAATAGCCTCAGGGACTTCTTTATCAATAATCTTTTTGGCCAGGCCCTCAGCAATGGCCGTTTTACCCACTCCGGCTTCGCCCACTAATAGGGGGTTATTCTTACGCCGGCGACACAGCGCCTGTACCACACGCTCTACTTCCTGCTCACGGCCAATCAGTGGGTCGATCTTACCTTGCTTGGCTTTTTTATTGAGGTTAATAGCATACAAGTCTAAAGGTGATTTGTTTTTAGTCGGCTCATCAGGTTCGTGTTCCATATAAAAGGGGTTGGTTTGCTCCAAGCCTTCTTCCGGTTCTGACTTTTCGTCAGCGGGAGGCTCGCCTTTGACCAAGCCATGAGAAATATAATTCACCACATCCAAGCGTGAGACGCCTTGTTGTTTTAGCAAAAATACGGCATAGCTCTCCTGCTCACTAAAAAGCGCCACCAATACATTGGCGCCACTGACCTGCGTTCGTCCGGCAGATTGCACATGAAACACAGCACGTTGTAACACACGCTGAAAGCCTAAGGTAGGATGTGTTTCACGACTCTCATCCCAGTCTATTGCTAAGGGTGTGGTATCATCAAGAAACTGTTGCAACTCTTGACGCAGTTGCGCAATATCCACACCACAAGATTTGAGCAGCTCCATAACTGAGTAGTTATCTAACAGCGCTATGAGTAAGTGCTCAACAGTCATGTATTCGTGTTGTTGTATGCGTGCTCTTTTAAAGGCCTTGCTTAAAGTAAACTCTAAATCCCGGCTTAACATGAGGATGCCCCCGCTTTTATTATTATCATTGTTATTTGTCGTATTTACCTTAAGTTTAGCAGAAGAAGATAAAGCCGCCACAACAATAACGCAGCTAGTGCGGATATTGCATCATGTTGTACTGATCATTGCCTTAAAACATTCAAGTGAAAGCTAGGGCCGTTCGGCCAGACACAGTAACGGATAACCGTCTTTACGAGCAATGCTGATCACTCGCTCAGCCTTGGTTTCAGCCACATCTTTGCTGTAGAGGCCACACACTGCCTTACCCTGGTAATGTACTTGCATCATGGTAGTGGTGGCTTTCATATAATCCATTTGAAAATGCTGCATCAACACCTCAACGACGAACTCCATTGGCGTATAGTCATCGTTGTACATAACGACCTGATACATAAATGGCGAGGCAGATACTCTAGTGCGGGTTTTGTTTTTGCCGACCAGTTTCTCAAATACCTCAGCCACACCATTCCCCTGTTAATTCATACAAATTTGTTAAAGTTCTCGGCAAACATATCAGCAAGCTTTTGTGCGGCGGCGTCATAGGCGGCTTTATCCTCCCACACATCACGTGGGTTGAGGATATCACTTGGCACATTGGGCAGTGCGCTTGGCACCTCAAGATCAAAAAACGCCATCACTTGCGTTTGTGAGGCTTCGATCGCACCATTTAAAATAGCATCAATAATGGCGCGAGTGGCCTTAATGGAAATACGATGCCCTTTGCCATACGGGCCGTGCGTCCAGCCGGTGTTAACAAGATAAGCCTTAGCTTGATGCTCATCGATCTTCTGTCCCAAAATATCAGCATAGCGCTGAGGATGTAAGGTTAAAAATGGCTGACCAAAACAAGCTGAGAATGTTGCTGTCGGCTCAGTAACACCAATTTCTGTACCCGCCACTTTGGCAGTATAACCAGACAAGAAATGAAACATGGCCTGTGCTTTAGTCAGCTTGCTCACCGGCGGTAACACACCAAAAGCATCACAGGTTAAGAAAATAATGTGCTTAGGGTGACCACCACGTGAGATAGGTTTGACAATATTATCAATATGATAAATCGGATAAGATGCACGGGTATTCTCTGTTTTACTACCGTCATCAAAGTCTATGTTGCCTTGCGCATCAGTGACGACATTTTCCAACAAGGCATCACGGCGCAGTGCATGGTAAATATCGGGCTCTTTTTCTTCTGACAGGTTGATGAGTTTAGCGTAGCAGCCACCTTCAAAGTTAAAAACCCCTTCATCATCCCAGCCATGCTCATCATCCCCGATCAATTGGCGATG
>JANQIS010000107.1 GCA_028282045.1 Gammaproteobacteria bacterium | reverse complement strand
CTACCATAAAAGCTTACCACCTTTAATTTAGGAAAGCATTTTCATGATCGCGGGTGAGCAAAAGCAATGGCTCATGTCGGTTTCATCATGTCACTTGATACGCATCCCCACAGCAGTATCATATCTGCGTTATCGGTAAAAATCGCAGCGTTTACATAACTTTATTATTGCTAAAGAATAATCAAACCGTTATGCTGCTGAGAACTAAGCAAATACGGGGTTATTGGTGCAATCGCTGTTACGACAACTTAACCAGCAAGGGGTTGCCTTATTACATGAGGCTAAACGTGGCATCGAAAAGGAAAACTTACGCGTTACGACGCAGGGCCAATTAGTGCAAACGGCGCATCCCGATGCATTAGGCTCGAGCCTGACCAATCCGATGATTACCACTGACTTTGCCGAGAACCTGGTGGAAATCGTCACCGAGCCGTGTACCACTTTACCGGCGTTGTTGTCACAACTCGAACAGATCAATGGCTACGTGGTGTCGATATTGCAGCAGGAGCAGCTATGGCCACTAAGCATGCCGCCGGTGATCTTAAGTGATGCCAACATTCGCATTGCAGAATACGGTACGAGCAACTCAGCATTGCTCAAGCATTTATATCGCGTTGGTTTGTCGTATCGTTATGGTAAACGTATGCAGATTATTGCTGGGATTCATTACAACTTCTCAGCGCCGCCAGCTTTGATTAAAATGTTACCGGTTTTGGCACCAGAGCTTGGTCAGGATGCTTCATCGTTGTACATGAACCTGACACGTAATTTTTTGCGTTATTATCCTATTTTAATTTACTTGTTTGGCGCTTCACCGGCTTGTGATCAGAGTTTGCTAACCGGTGCACAGCCCGATTTCTTAGAGCGCCGGGGTGATACCTTGTGGGGACATGAGGCCACTTCATTGCGCATGAGCAGTTTAGGCTATCACAACCCGGAACAAGACCAGGTATCCATTAGTTATGATGATGTGGCCAGTTATGCTGATAGCTTACTGCAGGCCACCCGCACGCCTTATGCTGAGTATGAGGAAATTGGTGTTATGGTCGATGGTCAATGGCGGCAACTTAATGATAGCCTGTTGCAAATTGAGAATGAATACTACAGCCCTATCCGGCCTAAGCAAATCGCGCAGCGTTGTGAGCGTCCGAGTAGTGCACTGGCCAGGCGTGGTGTGGCCTATGTGGAGGTGCGTGCTGTTGATCTGGATCCATTGCATCCACGTGGCATCAGTCAGACACAAATACACTTTATGGATGTGATGTTGTTGTGGTGTTTGCTCAATCCGGCGCCACCTTTATCAGCGCAAGATAACGATCGTATTCGTCATAATGTCCAGCAAGTGGCCGCTTATGGGCGTAGACCAGGACTGAAAATTGCCGCCGAGTCAGGTAATACTGTCTTTGCGAGCTGGGCAGCAGCTTGGTTGGAACAGTTATTACCGATCGCCATGCAAGTGGATGCTCAAAACCCGGAGCGTTATGAAGACAGCATCCATCAACAGATTCTCAAATGCCGTGATGCCAACTTAACCCCATCGGCTTTAGTGGCAGCAG
>JANQIS010000104.1 GCA_028282045.1 Gammaproteobacteria bacterium | reverse complement strand
TCAGTAATGTCGTTCTTATATCATCGTATGTTTGGGTTGCTGATGCCAGGAAGTTTACCACCTATTGAAAATAGTTCTCATATATGATAATTTTTGGTTATGAGATGGAAAATGACTTACTTCAATCGCAAAGTGTTTAATGCCATCTTGCACTTACCAAGCAAACTGCGAGCCCGCTTCTTTGCGCTGCAGGAGCGAATGCAAATTGAGGGTCCTAACCTTGGTATGCCACATACCAAATCTATGGGCGATGGCTTGTTTGAAGTGCGGGTAAAGGCATCTGAAGGCATTGCTAGAGTGTTTTACTGCACCTGCAAAGGCCAAGAGCTTGTGGTGCTTCATAGCTTTGTGAAAAAGACTCAAGCTACGCCGAAAAAAGAATTGGAGTTGGCTCGCAAAAGACAACGAGAGGTAAAGCAAAATGACTGAACGATTTATAGATACACATGATGAGCTCAGGCAGTCTGTTATGACTGATCCTCAGGCACGTACAGAGTATGAGGCATTCAAACTACAATTGGATTTAGCACAAAGCATGAAACATTTGCGGCAAGAATGCCATTTAACCCAAGAAGAAGTGGCTGCAAAGATGCATACCAGTAAGTCTACTATTGCGCGCCTTGAAGCCGCTGGTGGCAGAGGTAAGCATTCCCCCTCTTTAAAAACGCTCGCTAAGTACGCAAATGCCTTAGGGTATACGTTAGAGATTAGTTTAAAGCCAGTCGCAAAACCTGTTGGTAGATGAGTTATCGTTATTTCTTTATCAAGATTTGCTTGGAAAATATTATTTACCGGTAAAACTGGTTTTCTGTCACAATAGCCGGCACAATAGCGCACAAGTTACAAAGCACACCTTTATAGCATGAAACCGACTATTTGCTTACTGGCCTTGTTTGTCTGTACGGCCAGTTACGCTAACACTCCGATTTACGAATTGCCAACCATTGTAGCTAAACCACACAGAGGCCAAACTGCTGATAACCCACTCGCCTCGGCAGTGGTTATTAAAGGCAACCAAACCATTATCCGTGCTGCTGATTTTCAAAATGCTGGTGTGCGAAGTGTATCGCAATTATTGCAAGATGCCGTGGGGGCACAGATTCAGTCCGGTTCCAGTCCCAATCCGATTATTTACTTACGCGGTAAACCGGCATTGATATTGATTAACGGCATGCCACTGGCCAATTTTTCGTTGCAGGCGGATGATCTGAATATCGTACCATTTAATGCTATTGACAAAGTTATCGTTAGCCAGTCGAGCAATGGTGTTGAATATGGCAATCAGTCTACCGGCGGGGTGATCAATATCATCACTAAACAACCGGGTAAGGCCGATAGTAGTGTTGTGCTTAATACTGGCTATACACGCCAATTAGGGGGAGGCGCTTATGTCAACAAAGCCTGGCAAGATGGTTGGTTTGCTGCTGCTACGTTGCCGCGCCAGTATCAACAGGGTTATCGGGTGCACAGCACACAAAACCAGAGTAATGCGGCATTTACCCTAGGCAAACACTATCAAACCGGCACCTGGCAAGCGCAAGCTTGGTATGCCCGTAATGATACGCAATATGCCGGTGGTCTGACACAAGATGAATTGTCTCAACCAACGCAAAGCATTGAGTCACGTCAGAGTGCTTTCCTTACCGACACGGCTGGTATCAATGCCCGGTGGCAGCAACAACTCAGTAGCCTGTGGCAGATAGATATGAAAAGCCAATATCGTCAACAACAAGGTAAGGCCAGTGGGGCCGGTTTTGGTTTTTATCAGGATTATCAACACGTTAGCCTTATGCCGGTCATCACTGGCCATATCCATACTTTAGGTCGTAATCTCACATTAAAATTGGGTTCGCAATATGCCTACGATGATTATGATGACACTTTCACACCCAAAAACGCCTATCGCAATCAAATTGCCGGTTTTACTCATTTGACAATTGCGATTGTGCCACGCTGGGCGATGGATGTGGGCTACCGCTTTACTTATATCGGTACCAAAACGGACCAAAATACATTGGATAAACAAAGCGATTACACGACGCTCAATGACATCTCATTAAAGTTAACACATCAGATCAATACCCATTGGCGTGCTTATTTGGAACGTTTGCAGGGCTATCAACTGCCCTACATTGACCAGCAAACCGATACCGGCCAGGTGATCAGTGGCTTTGCTTTGAGCCCCACGACTTCCACTACCTATGAAGCTGGCGTGAATGCACATTATCAAACAGTGCAGGCACATTTGGCACTATTCCAAACTAATGATAAAAATGACATCGGCTATGTCTGCCAACCTGGCAGCTTTATTTGTTCAAACATCAATTTGCCCAGGACTCGCATCCGTGGTGTGAGCGCATCTGCCAATTGGCAGATCACACAACAATTGACGTGGCAAAATGCATTGAATGCCTGGAAGCGCCAATTCACCCAAAGCGGTGCTAATAATGTCACCGAAGGCAAGCAAGTGCCAGGTGCCTCCCCGTTTACCTGGTCTTCGAGTGTCGGTATCAGTTTGTCGTCTTCCTGGTATTGGTCGATCAGCTCGCATTATGAAGACGCTTACTACCCCGATGGCGACTATGCTAATGCTGCCAGCAAAATCCCAGGTTATTTTACTTTCAGCAGCAGTCTGCGCTATCTGCATCGGCCATGGGAAGTCACTTTATCTGGCTATAACCTGACTGACAAGCACTACTTTGCCACCAGCAGCTATGTCGCCGGTACTCAAACTACTTATTACTACCCTGCTGACGGCAGAACGGTTATATTAAGCTTACGTTACTTATTTAGCGCATAACCTGGGTTGGCAGAGTAAAATGCATTATTGGCAATGCTATAAATTTTGGCTTATTTCCGCCAGTGTTCATGCCAGTGTGATTGGCATGTTATTATGGCATTTCTCTGCGCCCAGTATCACACGCGGTGTCGTACCCTATCGACCGATTGTACAGGCTTATGTTATTAACCAACCGACGCAACGTGGTGCAGCATCACCACATGAGCAATCGCAATTGGCTATTACTTCACGGCCGCAAACACAACATGCCAATGCCCATCTCAACACCATGCCCAGCAGTCGCCAACCTGATATGAGTGATACCCGACTCAAACATATTTTGCTTGCGCTCAGTCAGCTCATTGGTCGGCATTTACCGTCAACGCAGGATAACAATCCGGGCAAGCTGATTAAGATTCGCTTTGTGCTGACACCCCGCGGTGCTATTGAAGATGCTCACATTATACAATCCAGTGGTAGTGCCGCCTTGGATCACATGTTGTTACAGCATATTACCCATCTACCCAGTTGGGATTTGGTGCCATTAAGCCAGGGGTTGGCGCACCCGATTCAGGTTATTGCACCAGTAGTGTTGTGAAAGACGGTGAGATAAGGCGCTTTTAACGACACTTCAGATTGCGTTTACAAAAAATAACATAATTTGAATGAATCCTAAATAAATATAAGTTACGGTTAAATAATCCAGATAAATTTTTTTATCGGGTGGGGGTAAATCAGCTAGAGAGCTGTTATTATAGTTTGTCGTTGTCCAATTTGATGGGAAATCTGGATTGGCGCGACAAAGATGATGCATTTGCTCGCGTTTTCATGGTAATGGCAAGCATTAAAAAGGATTTATTGTTAGTACAGGAAGTTAATCATGCAAGGGAATGGCAGAACTCTTTTTGGGTCAGCATTTGATTATTGTAGAATAGATGAACCGGGATATCCGTTAGGGCATCGGCCAGGACAGTCTTATTTTGGCGCCGAAACAACTTATGATCTTACTCAGGTAGTGCTTAATCGAAGCTACATAAGACGCTTAAAACAACTTTACTATGATAAAATAGACTGTAGTGAAGAAAAAGTATGGGGTCAGCGAAATGGCGAGCTGACTATAAAGGATTATTTTAACCTATCTGATCAGCAAAGGTTTGTCCTTGAACGCCTGCACGCCATCAAGGATGAGCTAAAAGGTGCAGTAAATTTTAAATATGTTAATTTACGAGACGCTCTGGTATCTAGCGATGACGCGGATGACATTGCTAGACTTGAGGGTCTGGAGGCGGAAAAGACAGAGCTGGATAATTTCCTTGCAGGAAAAACCGGTGTCTATAATCAATATAGCTTTTTATGCGAAGTCCTGAAATATCATAAGGCCAAATACTCGGGTGAGAAAGTTGATGATGAGGTGCTTGGTGCCTTCCTAAAAGAGTTTAGCCTTAATAATGAGGGACTCTCTATTGAAGATCAGAAAACAATTATTGAAAGTTTTCATGCTATAGAGTCTATTGATGCATCAACTAAAGAAGGAGCTTTATCTAGAGGGTGTCGTCAAATTATACACCACATCATCATGGCCCTAAATTGTACTGCCGCAAGGAACGAATTGGCATTTTTTGCATAACGAGTGGCGATC
>JANQIS010000030.1 GCA_028282045.1 Gammaproteobacteria bacterium | reverse complement strand
GGTTAGATCAGTTGCGTCAACATTTGCTACAATCGATGGGTTATCAGCAAACCAATGAAGGCCAGTTTATTGCCAGAGCACGCCATGTTAATGCCTTGCAACGCACACAAGCAGCGCTGCTTCAGGGTCAGCAACAGCTACAGGCATATCGTGCTGGTGAAATCCTGGCAGAGGAGCTGCGCCAGGCCCAACGCGCTCTTGGTGAAATCACTGGTGAATTTACTGCAGATGATTTACTGGGTGAGATTTTTGCCTCATTTTGTATTGGTAAGTAGAGTCATTGAATGTGGAAAACACCTGTAAGCGCTGAACCTTGTGGACTTAAAAATGATGTTATCGACCAAGATGACGTAACGCTTTGCCGGCAAACAAGTTATCTTCAATTTGCTCTAATGAAACGTTTTTGGTTTCCGGAGCAAAGCGGACAATAAAGAGTAAGCTGATTAGGCCAAGGCCAGCATAAACCCAGAATGTATTGGCAACGCCTAGACCGCTGAGCATCGACAGGAACGTAAAACCAACGATTGCGTTACAGATCCAATTAGAGGCAGTTGAGCAAGTCACACCCAAGTCGCGGCCTTGTAGTGGGAAGATCTCTGAGCATAGAATCCAGATTACCGGCCCCAGACTGACAGCAAAACCGAAAATAAAGCATAGTACCACAACAGAAGCGGCATATTTGGCCCAAGGACCTAGTGTATTAGCTTCTAATCCCATATGAAATAATACTCCCAATACCAGCATGGAGAGTGTTGTGATCGTCAGGCCGAACAATAAGATAGGGCGACGGCCAATACGATCGACAAAGGCAATGGCGATAAATGTAGTGAGAACGTTGACCAAGCCGACGATGACGGTTGCCCACATTTGTTGCTCTGGAGATGAAAAACCTGCCAGCCTAAAGATTTCTGGCGCATAATACATAATAGTGTTCATACCGGAAAACTGCTGAATTGCTTGAAAGACTACCCCTAACATTAAGACTTTCACAAATAAAGGGTTCTTAAGTATTTTCTTGATAGAACCGTGATCGCGCAGGCTTTCTTTAATTTCTTTAGCTTCAGAGGCAACCTCGTGCTGATGGCGCACACGGCTCAATACTAAAAGAGCTGCTTGCTCATTGCCTCGCAACATTAACCAACGCGGACTCTTGGGCAGTAACAATACCGCAATGAACATAAAGAAAGACGGGAAGAAAATCACCCCCAGCATCCAGCGCCAGCTTTCGATATAAATGAATAATGAGTCACTAATGTAGGCAAGTAAAATGCCGATGGTAATCATCAACTGATAGAGTGCAATCAGACCCCCACGAATTTGCTTAGGAGAAACCTCGGACAAATACAGCGGTGCTGTAAAGGAAGCAATACCCAGTGCCAACCCTAAGAAGACCCGCACAAGAACCAGCATCGTTACATCAACACTCGCGGCCGATAGTATTGAGCCAACGCAGAAAATAACGGCGCTGAGTAAGATAGCAAAACGACGGCCATAATGACGTGACACCAAACCGCTGATTAAGGTGCCTAATACAGCACCAACGAGCACAGAGCTTACTACCATTTCCTCTTGAATGGTGGTGAGTGTAAAGGTCTTTTTAATGAGTGGAAGCGCGCCTGAAATAACGCCTATATCTAAACCGAATAATAACCCTGCTAACGCAGCAGTAAAACCAACCACGTAGACAAAAAGACGGTGTCCAAGTTGCTTTTCCATTATCTGACCTGACAAATTTGTTTTCATAGTATGACCACCAATATTTTGTACATAAAAACTATAACTGAAATGGTGTAAGTAATTATTAATGATTTGTAAATACTTGTTAAAATCACCAAAATATATTCCAATTTAAAACAAGATTAAATGTTTAGCACACAATGCAATGTATCACAATAAGCAAGCTTGGTTTGGCGATTTCATCGGTTTGATCCTATCTTTAGAAAATAGTGATTATGACTACTTTTTGCTGCTGGAAGCAAATGGGTATGATGGAGTATCCACGCCAAAGATTTACGCCTCCGGCCTTGACCTCAAGCCACTTTGCGGCGATTATCATCACAATATAATCAAATCCCCAGATATTCATGGACAGACCACACCGGCGTAAAAACCTATTAACGGGCGAGTGGATTTTAGTATCACCTCATCGGGCTAAACGTCCGTGGCAGGGACGGCAAGAAATACCTACACAAGCGGCAACAATGGCTTATGATCCACAGTGTTATTTGTGTCCTGGGAATACACGGGTGAACGGGGTGCAAAATCCAGTATATGAGAATACTTACGTGTTTGATAATGATCATCCGGCATTATTGCCTGCAGACAAGATTGGCGCTATGAATACCGGTAGCGAATTACTACAGGCTCAGATCGTAAGCGGTACAGCAAAAGTGATATGTTTTTCCCCGGATCATAGCCAGACTTTGGCTGATATGACTAACGAGGCGATCGTCATGGTAATTGATGCCTGGGCACAGGAAATTAGCTCGTTAGGTAAACGTTATCAATGGGTGCAGGTTTTTGAAAATAAGGGTGAGGTCATGGGGTGCTCCAACCCGCATCCGCATGGCCAGATTTGGGCCTGTGAACACTTGCCGGACGAGGCTGAAAAAGAACTCGTGCAACAACAGATCTACTTTACTCAACACCAACGGCCATTATTAGTGGACTATATGCAGTTAGAGATTGCCCGACAAGAACGTGTGGTGGTCGATAATGAAGACTGGTTAGTTGTCGTGCCTTACTGGGCAACCTGGCCTTATGAAACATTATTGCTACCCAAATTTACGGTAAAGCGTCTGCCTGATCTAACGCCGGAGCAACGCGTATCACTAGCCTCCATCTTAAAACGTTTGCTTACCAAATACGATAATTTGTTTAATGTGAGCTTTCCCTATTCTATGGGTTGGCACGGAGCACCAATGGATGGACAAGATCATGATGAATGGCAGCTACACGCACACTTTTATCCGCCGTTATTGCGCTCTGCTACCGTGAAAAAGTTTATGGTGGGCTATGAAATGCTGGCTGAAGCACAGCGGGACATCACTGCAGAGCAAGCGGCAGAAACGTTAAAAGCGCTTTCAGATGTAGGCAAGGGGTGAATATGACACCACAACAATTGCGATCGCTATTTATCCAGCACTTCCAGCAACAACCCACTAGTATGATTCGCTCACCAGGGCGCGTTAATATCATTGGCGAACACACTGATTATAACGAGGGTTTTGTGTTGCCCATGGCACTTACGTGTGCCACCTGGTTAGCAATTTATCCGCGCGACGATCGGCGTATTGTGATGCGCAGTGATAATGTGCATGAGAACATTGTTCTGGATCTGCAAGACCTGCAAAGGCCGCAGCAAAATGTACAGTGGCAGGATTACGTGGCTGGTGTTGCTCATATGTTGCAAGAAGCACAAGGCCATGCGCTCAAAGGGCTTGATGCGGTGGTTATTGGCGATGTTCCCATGGGCGCTGGTTTATCCTCATCAGCCTCGTTTGAGCTTGCTGTTGCTAAAGCCTTGAGTGAAGTTAACCAACTGAATTGGGACCCTACACAAATGGCGCTGTTGTGCCAAAAGGCTGAAAACCACTGGGTTGGCGTGAACTGTGGCATCATGGACCAGTTGATCTGCGCTGCTGCGGTACAAGGACATGCGTGTATGATTGATTGCCGTGATTTGTCCGTTACACCTGTGCCTCTGCCAGAGCATACTACCATTGTAATTATGGATACCATGACACGACGTGGCTTGGTAGACTCTGCGTATAATGAACGGCGCAACCAATGCGAGCAAGTGGCCAAGCAGCTTGGCGTGAAGTTTTTACGTGATGTTGACCTTGAGACCTTATGTCAACATCAAGCCTCATTAGACCCGCTTGCCTATCGGCGTGCCCATCATGTCGTGTCAGAAAATGCACGTGTGCTAGAAGCCGTCGCTGCGATGCGCGCCAATGACGCCATTACTCTGGGCCACTTGATGGTCGACAGCCATCATAGTATGAATCAAGATTTTGAAATTACGAACGATCAGCTTAATATCATGGTCAACATCGCCTTATCGACACCAGGTTGCTTTGGTGCACGCATGACCGGAGGCGGCTTTGGTGGCTGTGCTGTGGCGCTTGTTGCGGATGATCAGGTCGTCGCTTTTATTGATGGTGTGGCACAACAATATGAGCAGCAGGCGCAACTTAAACCGGCCATTTATATCTCTAAGCCAATGTCAGGGTGCAGTGTTGTTTAGTGGGTCGATGGTGAATAACCCCATTTTTGAGTGCTAGCTGCATTAGCTAAACACTCCTGGTGCTCATTTAGCGCGTGTAAACTCCGCTCCAGCTTGTTTGGCCCGCCTTGCTATCAGCTTCTTGCATAAAGCCCATGAAACTCAAGGGGCATAGGGGGTTTTCACAGGCAACTGAATAGCTTGTTTTACCAATGTATGCCCAGAAGTCTCTTTCAAAAACAAACAGGCTGCCAGACTGATAATGAAGCAGGCCGGTAATGCCAGCATGGCATGGTGAAAATCTTGTGCCGAGTAAAACGGTACCCCGTGAGAAAAATGATGTCCCCAATTTAAATCTAACAACCAACCGATGATCGGTTGAAAGAGTGCACCAACAAGCACAGAAGCCATGTTGGCAAAAGCCATCGAAGTGCCGCCAACACTGATGGTGTTTTGTTCGCAGGCAATGGCGTAACATGTGGCCACACCAACATTGCTGGCACCATAGAGAAACATCAGGGTGAACAGCAACCAAACGGGAGGGTGCGGCAAGTATAGAGCTAACCCCATCAACACACCGCTACAGACTACAGAGCCAATGACGATGGGCTTGCGCTGTCCGAGACGGTCAGACAACATACCAATAAGCGGGCTGCTAATACCCCAACCGATAAAGATGGCACTAATGATGCTGGCGGCGGTTTTTAAATCAATGGCAGAGACGCGATGAAAATAATCCGGCCCCCACAGTTCGGCAAAAGCAGCCGTTGGTGCATACAAGAAACCAACGACCAAACCATTAACCCAAGTTTGTGGATTTTTAATAACGATATGCAAACTTTTTATAATGGGTTCGGTTGTTACAGGACGGTGGGTGGTTTCATCACGTGGATGATCCCTGACAATCAGGCCAATTAATACGGCCAATATAATAAGGATAATCCCGATGCCCTCCATGGTTTGACGCCAACCAAACGTTGCTACTACCCCAGATACAGGGCCTTCTCCCATGGCTGCACCAAGCATGCCAAGCGCTTGGGTAAAACCCGTCATAAAGCCCAGACGCTCTGCTGGAAACCAGAGACTGGCAAGCTTTAGAGCACCAACAAAGGCAAATGCAGCAGAAAACCCCATAAAGAAACGCCCGCTTGCTGCAGCACTGAGATCATGGCTATGAGCAAATACCAGACAGGAAACGCCACAAAGCATAGCCATGACAGTTAACAGACAACGCGGACCAAAACGGTCCATCAAGGCGCCAACAGGCAGTTGCATGCCAACATAGCCATAGTAAAAAGCGGCGGAGAGCGCGCCCAGGCTCAACGCATGGACGTTAAAGGCGCGCATCAGATCGGTGACCATGACACTAGGGGCGACGCGGGCAAAGTATTCACTGAAGAAAAATAACGCCGCTAACGCCCATATAATCCAGGCATAAGCTGAGTTTTTCCGTTGTATTAACATAAACACACAGCCGGCAAAAATCTCTTTGATTATCAAGAGTAAAAATCAATCATGGTAAAGTCAACATAAACAGAGTTTTGGCAGGATAATTCAACCTTGCTAGCGAGAATAAGCTTTTTTTGTTATAACCACATAATGTGTCTATGATGTCTCTAGTCGCAGCGCCTATGAGAAATTGTCTGAAATTTGTAGCCATATTATTAGCAAGCCTATGGCTAACTGCCTGCCATCACAAACAATACCATTACCAAGGCTATGTTGAGGGCGAATTGATTTACCTTTCTTCATCACAATCGGGTCAACTGATGCAGCTTCATGTGCATCGTGGCGAGATGGTCAAAGCCAAGCAAGTGATATTCCAAATTGACCAACAACCCTATCAAAGCCGTATGCGACAAGCACAAGCTAACTTACAACAAGCACAATATAATTTGCAGGATTTACAGCTTGGCGAGAGACAGACGAAGCTTGCGACCATTGAAGCACAAATTGCCGGCGCCAAAGCCAAACTCACTTACAATCAATTACAGTATCAACGCTCACAATATTTGGTAAAAACACACGCAGAGCAACAGCAGCAACTTGACCTGGCAGAGCAGGATATTAAAGTGGCTTATGCCAGACTTCGTCAGTTACAGGAAAATTTAGCCGATGCTAAATCTGCGGCACGTATCAATCGCATTAAGGCTGCCGCAGCAAGCTTGCAAGCAGCACAAGCCGCATTGGCAGAGGCAAAATGGACCTTGGGCCAAACGCTGGTCACTTCACCGCAGGGCGGTATCATTTTTGATACTTACTATTGGGCCGGTGAGCAAGTGCCGGCCCGGCAAGCTGTGGCTTCGTTATTAACTCCGGATCATGTGAAAGTGATTTTCTTTGTGCCTGAACCAGCACTAAGTCATATTCATCTCAACCAGGCAGTGATGATTCAAACAAACCATGCCAAGCAATCTGCAGTAGCACATATTCGATACATTTCGCCCAATGCAGAGTATACACCACCAGTGATTTATAGCCGACAAACCAGTGCCAAATTGATCTATCGGGTTGAAGCTTATTTTTCTAAAGCCCAGGCCCTTACCTGGCATCCGGGTCAACCGGTTAACGTAACGCTACAGTGAGGCCGGTCCAATGACATCAGTCATTATTGACGTTAAAGATCTGGTAAAAACTTTTGATGGCAAGACCGTGGTTGATCATGTGTCTATGCAGGTTGAGCAAGGGGAGATTTACGGCTTTCTGGGCCCCAACGGCAGTGGTAAAACCACCACTATTCGTATGATCTGCGGGTTGTTAACACCTGATCTTGGTTCAGGAACCTGTTTGGGCTATGACATTATCCGGGACAGCCTGGCGATTAAGGCACGTACTGGCTATATGACGCAGCATTTTAGCCTTTATAAAGATTTAAGTGTCTATGAAAACCTTGATTTTGTGGCGCGTGCGTATGGCGTGAACGATCGCAAACAGCGCGTTGCCGCGGCCTTGGACCGGTTAGGCATCAACCGCTCACGCCAGCAACAATTGGC
>JANQIS010000063.1 GCA_028282045.1 Gammaproteobacteria bacterium | reverse complement strand
GCAGTCAAAGTAGTCATCAATCATGAGGCGTGATCTGTAGGACTGGATTACGCTATCCAGTAGCGTAATGACGGTGTGGTGTTTTCATTCGCCGTCATTGCGTGGCACTGACCACACAATCTAGAAAATATGCTATATAAACCTGGATTGTGCTATCAAGTAGCACAATGACGATGTAGTGTCATCCCGTGGCGTTGACCACGGGGTCTGGAAAACATGGTATTGTTACAGTTCATGTCTGCTCATTTGAAAATTAAGTCTTGGCAAACTAGTTTTACTCTAAACACAGGTATTCAAAACCAACGTTATTCAAAGTCGAGTTATCTATGAACATCAAAACCTACACCATTCGCGCTACTGACGATATCAGCCAAATGCATTTTGCGCCTGAGAAAGGTGGTTTGGCCTATTCGCTAATCATGCCGGATCAACAACAGCCGCGTGAGCTGCTTTATCGACCTGAAAATTTTTCGCTACAAGCTTATGATAGCATTCATATGGGCTGGCCATTTTGTTTCCCAGTGTGTGCACGCTTACGCCGTGACGGTCAATCCGGTGCCTATAATTACCGACATCAACGTTATATCTTGCCAATTCACGGTTTTGCCAATGATGAGCCTTGGTCGGTTACTGAGCTTGGTGATGACCACATCACCTTGGTATTAACTGATAACGAGCGCACACGTGCTGTGTATCCCTTTGCCTTTGAAGTGACATTACAATATCGCATTGCACCAGGTCAGCTAATCTGCCAGCAAGTTTACCGCAATCAAGGTCGTCGGCAAGTAATGCCCTATTATGCCGGCTTTCATCCCTATTTTCTCGTCGATTTGGCCCGCTATCGCAAGCAAGAGGTGATGGTTCATTTTACCGCAGAACAGCAACTGCTTTACAACAATGATTTAACCGATATTATCGGCACCAAACCTGCCTACAGCACACCAATAGCCATTAGTGATGAACAAGTGAATGAAAGCCTGATACAGTTAGGCACAGATCATCAAATTACGCTATCGTTTCCTGATGGCTTTGTCATCAGCCTTAAGGTTGACAACCCCAATGACCCAACGCTATTTAACCATGTGCAGTTATACCACATCGCCAAAGCACCGTTTTTTTGTATCGAACCTTGGATGGCTGCACCCAACAGTTTAAATACAGTTGATCAGTGTCGTCTATTACAACCCGGTCAGACAGAAAGTGCAACTTTAACCTTATCCGTTTAAGCGTATTTGCTCATGCGCACTAGCAAGCTTATTGAGTTTAGGCACTAACAACGCCATCACAATGGCAATGACTAAAGTCACTAAGCCAATCTCCAAAAACACATGAGTATAGACATGTAGCGTCACCAGTTTATTATGCACTGTTTTAGGCACGTTAGTCATTGAAGCGACAAAACCACCGAGCACCAATGCAGTCGCTGTGGTCATAAACCACGCCCCCATGGTAAAACCCATCAAACGTTGCGGCACCAAACGGGCCACCATCGCCAAGCCCAAACCACTGACTAATAGCTCTCCTACACTCTGGAAAAAATAGCTTAAGATAATCCAGCCGGAACTGACAATACCCTGATCATTGGCAAAAAACCGGCTCACATACAAACACAGGAAGCCAAATGCGCACAAGAACATACCCACGGCAAATTTGCTTGGCATAGAAAGGTCACGACCTTTATGGCCATAATGGTTATAGAGCGATGCCAATACAGGGCTGGCCACCAAAATCCAGAAAGGATTAAGCGCCTGGAATGACAATGGGTTAATGCCAACGCCCAAGATATTGTGCTCAATGTTATTAATAGCAAAGAAGTTTAATGATGTGGGCATTTGCTGGTATAGGATAAAGAAAGCAATCGCCTCGATCATCAAAATCAACGCGACAATCATCTTAGCGCGCTCAGCCCCTTTGCTGCGGCCAATTTCCAGCAAAAATACCAGTACAATCGTAATACCAATAATAAACAACAGCCAATGTGCCACTGATAGATGCTTGAGAATCCAACTACAAGCATAGGCAACCGCTGCACTACCTAAAACTACCGGAACTAACGCAAGCCAATTCATTGGCTGCAAGCCAACCGGCGAACCGATATGCTTCACCCAACCATAACACATAAAGAAATTAACAATGGCTAAAACCAAGCCTAGCGCGCATAACCAGAAACCATAACTCCAACCATAATGCTGCACTACGATGGGCACCAAGATCATACTAAACAATGAACCTAAATTAATTGCCATGTAATACAAGGTAAACGCACCGTCGATACGATGGTCATCTTGTTTATAGCATTTTGACAGTAAGCTCGACGGATTGGCTTTAAATAAACCATTGCCGACACAAATGACTCCCATACCCAGATAAATCCAATATTCGCCCTTCATGCCCAGCAACGAATAGCCCACGGCTAACGCAATGGCACCCAACACAATAGTACGCTTAGTACCGATAATATTATCGCCAATGTATCCACCAATGCTCACCAGCGCATAAAGTAACGCGGTAAAAGCACTGTAGGTGTTAAAAGACTGGGCATCACTCATCCCCATTTTGCGCACCAGATAGAGCACCAAAATGGCTTGCATACCGTAATAACCGAAACGCTCCCACGCTTCGATAAAAAAGATCATATAAAATGGCTTTGGTTGTTTAAGCATAGATAAAGACACAAAAGAACTCCTTTGCAATTAAATCCCCTGGCTGGATGACAGCCCACTTTTTATTATATCCAGGTCAGCTTGAATGAAAAGCCCACATTAGACTTTTGACAAACTTAATGTGCGAAATGGCTTTCTACTTCTTCCAAACTCTTGCCTTTGGTTTCCGGAATGACAAATAGTGCAAGAACAAAATAAATTAACGTGGTTGCCGCAGAGAGCCAGAAAACACCCGCATAACTAATGGCATGCGCCAAGTCTAAATAAACTGAGGCCAAGATAGCCGAAGCCATTGAATTGAGAAACAACGCAACAGCCATACCTGAAGAACGAATCCGTGAGGGCAGCAACTCTGATAGTATCAACCACACCAACACACCTGGACCGATCGCAAAGAAGAAAATATACCCTAAAATACTCGCCAGCATCAGATAACCTTTGAGCGCACTGTCAGGCATCCAGTGATAAACAATCCCGCCAATCAATAACGATAACACAATGCCGCCTGTGCCCACAGATAACAAGATCCGCCGGCCAATCTTATCAACCAGCAGCATAACAATCAGTACTACCAAGAAATTCATGGCGTTAATGGCATTACTTCCTAACATATCGCCAATATTAGAACGCAACCCTGAAGATTTAAGGATAATGGCGCTATATTGGATAATGGAGTTAATACCGGTGAGCTGGTTTAATATCGCAACAGCAAATACCACTAACAACGGCACCAGATAGCGCTTTTGCATCAGGCGTGTCAAGGCATTGCCTGTATGACCTTGTTTCAGACTGGTCTCAATGGCGGATAATTCGGCTTTAGCCTCGGGTTCACTACGACTGCGCATTAAAACCTGGAGCGCTTTCGCACCTTTACCACGGCGTACCAGCCAACGCGGCGAATCTGTCAAAAATAATGTCCCCAATAGCATAATCGCGCCGGGCACCAGGGCAGAGAGGAACATAGCACGCCAGTCTTTGGTCGGTGTAAAATACAGGCCAATTAACGTGGCCAACAAAATGCCACCGTTCAGCATCATTTGAAACACACTCATAGCACGCCCACGCACATGGCTCGGTACCGACTCAGCCAAATATAATGGTACTGCAATAGTAATAATACCAATCCCAATCCCTTGGGTTAATCGGCCAATTAATACTTCAGTGTAATTCGCTGCGTGAACCAACAATAAGACACCAATGATAAATAAAACCGCCGCTAACACCACCATGCGCCGTCGGCCAAACCAGTCTGATAATGGCCCGGTTATCAACGTGGCGAAGGCACCACCAAACAATACTGAGCCTCCCACAAATGACATTTCCTGCAATGACATCGGTACATCGTGACGGATAAATAAGAAAGCACCGGTAATCGCACCCAGGTCATAACCATATAACACACCGCCGATGCCGGCAAAAAAAATCATAAACAAGGTATATTGTGTCTGGCGCTTCAACGTTATCTCCTTACCGCAAAACGAGCGCTTTATGCCCGAAAGGCAATGTGGCCGCGACAAACTGTCATTGTAACCATAAATGCATCATTAAATACAACAAAATCGGCATCTGCCCCCACTTTAATCACACCTTTATGTTCCAAACCAAGACATTTTGCCGGATTGGCACTGGCCATCTGCACTGCTTCAACCAGGTTGCAGCCAGTATAGTGCATCATCAACCTTAGGGCTTGGTCCATACGCAACACACTGCCTGCCAACGCACCGTTACTTACCAGACGTGCCTCATGCTCACTAACCCGTACCATTTGCCCGCCCAAATCATACTCGCCCGGCACCATTGCTTTACCACGCATCGCATCAGAGGCCAAAATAATACGCGCTGGCCCCATAATATCATAGGTAAATTTCACCACATCAGGATGCACGTGAATACCATCGACAATGAGCTGTGCCATGATGTTTGGATTGGCTAATACACCAGGTACCACCCCCGGATGTCGATGATCTAAGCCCGTCATTGCATTATACAAATGTGTTGCCAGCGAGACGCCACATTCAATCGCTTGTTGCGTTTGCCCCATCGTCGCCATGGAATGGCCAATAGCTGCAACTACTCCAGTTGCTTGCAAATGCTGCGCCAATGCCAAACCACCATCACGCTCCGGCGCAAAGGTGACGACTTTAATGCGTTGGCCACTCAAACGTTGCCACTGGTCAAATAACACAACATTGGGGAGTTTGACCGCAACACCATCCTGTGCGCCTATTTTATCAGGGTGGACAAAAGGGCCTTCTAAATGGATGCCTAATAACTGCGCCTCGTCAGTTGGAGACTGGTAA
>JANQIS010000036.1 GCA_028282045.1 Gammaproteobacteria bacterium | reverse complement strand
GGAGAATTGCAGATAAATAAATCATTTTTCCCGCTAAAAGAAAGTTTTCAAAACTCTGATGATTATGCTATGGAAAAATCTAATTATCAGATAGACAATGTATTCTCCGCAGTGAGTTATATTACTTTTGGTAAGCTATTTAATAATAATGCTTTTTTATTGGCGAAAGCCGGTGCAGCGGTTAGTTATGATAAAGTAAAAGGTAGTACAGGATACCAATCGACATTCGTTGATGGTAATTTTGCGGCTCAATATTCTGATAAGGTTTTTTTATATGGCCCAGCGCTAAGTATAGAAGCCGGATATCCACTGTCGGATAATTTATATTTAACCGGCTCTTACACTTGGCAATATTTCTTTAATAGATCCATAGGTGGCGTTAATGTATCAGAGAACCCAACAGGACGCGCAACTGAGAATAATTCCAGATCAACCTTAGAGCATATGAATAATAATTTTAATATCGGCATTAAATACTTCTTTTAACTTGGAGAAGCTGTCTTACTTTTCAGAGGCGTCGCTTACCCTGATGATAGGTTTGGTTAATTAAGTCTATACCTGGTTCAGGTTGGCGAGAAAGGTAATATAGTGCGTTGAGATAGCGTTACTTTGGATATTAACGAGCCAGGGTATCTGCATTGTGGTGGCTTCTAAGTCATTTCTTTGAGGCCCCCCTATATTAGTGTATGAGCAGGTATTCAGGTTACATTACTGCTAGGATCTGGCTATAATTCTTTGGGTATTTATAAAGCAGGTTCTGATATGAAGCGCCGGACGCTTATCATTAGTTTAATCTTAATTGTGATTATCGTTATTACTGGTTGGCTTATTTGGCATTATCGACACCAACCGGCCAAACCCGTCATAGTGCTGACACCAGTCAAATTGGTTGCGGCTGAGAAGATGAATGTGCCGGTGGTTGCTAATGCTATCGGTAACTTGGTGGCACCGGAGAATGTGATGCTCAAGGCGCAACTGGCAGGTGAGGTGCAAACCATTGCTTTTAAGGATGGCCAGCAGGTTAAAGCCGGTCAGTTATTAGTACGGCTTAATGACATCAAGCAACGATCTGCGCTCACTAAAGCGCAATCTACTCTATGGAAAACCCAATCACAATATCGTCGTTATAAACAGCTTTCTGCCCAGGATCAGGGTTTTGTAACGCAGGTGTCGCTGGATGATGCCATCACTCAATACCAACAGGCACAAGCTGATGCCCAATCCGCTAAGCGTGATATTGCGCTGATGAATATTACTGCGCCATTTGATGGCACCGTGGGTGTGGCACAAGTGGCTAAGGGGAGTTTTGTTAATGTTGGTGATTCGATTGTACGAATTGTTAACCGTCAGGATTTGCAGTTGGAATATTCATTGCCTGAAGCCGATTTGTCTCTGGTGAAGCTGGGTCAAAAGGTATCACTGACTTCAACAGCGTATCCGAATAAAACTTTTACTGCTGTGGTAGATTATGTGGCCCCAACGGTGGATGAAACCACACGTGCTTTTACCATTCGTGCCAGTGTCAATAATCAAGATAATCTACTCTCACCTGGCATGTTGGTACACGTATCACATCCGCTGGTGCTTAATAATGAATTAATCGTAGTTCCGGCCGTAGCCGTGGTACCGTTGGTAGATGGTTTTGCAGTATATCGAGTGCGTGATGGCAAAGTGTATCAGCAGCACATCACTTTGAGCGAACGCTATGGCGAATGGGCTGTGATATCCAAAGGCTTAAAGGTGGGTGATAAAGTGATTGCCTCCGGTAATACCAAGGCTAAACTGGGCGTTAAAGTTAAGGTGGTTGATTCATGAAGCTGGCAAGTTTTTGCATCGATCGACCGGTATTTGCTTCAGTATTAAGTTTGGTTCTGGTGCTGTTTGGTATCTTGGGATTTAGCTTTTTAAGTGTGCGTTACATGCCGCAGACGTTCCGACCACATATGCGTGTCCAGGTTACGTACCCTGGTGCAAGTGCAGAATTGATGGAGCAGAGTATTACTGACAAGATTGAAAATGCGCTGGCATCAACACCGAATCTGGAAGATATGGATTCAGATTCAACTCAAGGCCAGGCACAGATTAATTTACACTTTAGTGATATTACTCAGGAGCAATTCCTTTCTGTGCAGGCGGATGTGATTCGTGAGGTCTCAGAAATTGATGATTTGCCCCAGGCGGCGAATAAACCTTCTATTTCTAATAGCAGCGATGATAATTTCGTCATGGCTTATGACCTGTATGACCCTAACATGACACCGGTAGAGTTATCTAGTTTTCTCTCTAATACGCTGGCTAAGTCATTACAACGCATTCCTGGTGTGGGCAATGTGCAGGTTGATGCCTTTGATAGTGCCTTGCGAGTTGATGTTTCGCCGCAAAAATTATCGGCATATAACCTGACGATTAATGACGTTTTGCAGGCGTTAAGAGACAATAATGTTGCTTTCTCGGTGGGCTATATTCTTAATAAAACGCAGCAAATTCCTATTGATGCTAAGGTCAGTCTGACCAGTATTGATGCGTTTAAAAACTTGGTGATCGCTAACTTAGGCCAACGGTTGGTCTATCTTAAAAATGTGGCCAGTGTCGCCATGGGGCCGTTGAGTCCAGCGGGGCATTATTTTGAAATTGATGGTATTCACCCTGGTGTCGGATTAGAAATTTATGCCGCTGATGATGCCAATCCAATTGCGGTCGGCGAGCGCATTCGCCAGGCCATACAACAGCTTGCTCCGTCATTTCCGCCGGATTTGAAAGTCTATCGCATTTTTGACTTAACCTCATCATTGCACGAATCAGTGAAAGAAGTCTTTCGCACGGTGTTTGAAGCCATCATTTTAGTATCGCTGGTGGTGTTGTTATTTATTGGCCGTTGGAAAAGTGCCGTGATTCCCATTGTCACCATTCCGGTGTGTTTGATTGCGACCTTTGCTGCTATGTATCTGCTTGGCTTTAGCATTAACGTACTAACCCTGATGGCTATTGTGTTGGCTGTTGGTATGGTGGTGGATGATGCCATTGTGGTGATGGAAAATAGCCATCGCCATGTGGAGCTGGGTCTGGATGCCAAAACAGCAACCAAAAAGAGCCTTAATGAAATTAGTTTTGCTGTGATCGCAATGACGATCTGTTTATTAGCGGTTTACGTACCCACCGCTTTTATGCATGGGGCCACGGCAACGCGCTTTCAGGCATTTGCCTTTACTCTGGCCGGCAGTGTGTTGATCTCCGGTTTTGTGGCCTTAACATTGTCGCCCGCCATGTGCGCGCGGTTACTTAAGCGCCATGAACTCAACCGTTATGAACGGTGGCTCGAATCGGGTTTTGAGTGTCTTAAGCGTTATTATCATAAAGCTTTGTTGCTAGTGTTAAAATTACGCTGGTTGGCAGTGGTTTTGTTTTTTGTATTGGTTATTGTTGGTATCAAGCTGTTCAGTAGCCTTACCTCATCGTTACTGCCTAAAGATCCGGCCAATGCGATGTTTGTTGCCATACAGGGCCCGCAGACAGCCAGTGTTCAGTACATACATCAACTGGCTAAACCGGTGCTGGATAAAATCGGCACTTTCCCTGACGTGAATCATTACACCGTTTTTGGTGGCGGTGCCACTCACAGTACCAGCAACAGTTTGGCTTTTGTCGGTATGAAGCCATGGTATACGCTCAAACATCCGGCACAATACACCGCGGATAAGATTAATGATTTGATCAGCAATACGCCCGGTATTACCGGTGGTGCCTTTGTTTTTAACATTAATGGAAGTAATGATTTTAACACTGGTTCAGAGATGGGTTTTCTGGTACTGGGCATGGGCAGTTATCAACAATTAGCTGCTGATACCGGGCGCTTTGCCGATGCCTTGAAACAAACGGGTGTATTTAGTGATGTTAATAATAATTTGAAATTCGATCGGGTACAGTATGATGTGAATATTGATCGCAACTTAGCGCAGGAATTGGGTGTTAAGGTCAGTGATATTACTCAGGCGTTAACCACTTTCTTTGGCGGGCCGCAATTACAATCGCAGTTTCAGGTAGGTAGCCAATCCTATCCGATTGTAGTGCAATTGCCGCGTACAGACTTGGCCGATTTTAGTATCTTGCAGAAAATCAATGTTAAAAATAACCAGGGAACGCTGGTGCCGTTGTCGCGTTTTGTTACTGTCAAACCGGTGTTGAGCCTGAATGATCGAGCTCACTATAACCAAATGCGTGCAGCAAGTGTGGGGGTTAACTTAGCGAACAATATTACCATGGGTAAAGCGGTGCAGGTCATTGAACAAGTGGCCCGGCAGTCCTTGCCGGTAGGGATGCAGATTGCTTTTCAGGGTGAGGCTAGGCATATGCTCAAGAGTAACCACGATATGGCACTGATTTTTGTGATGGGCTTGTGCTTTATCTACCTGGTATTGGCAGCATTGTTTGAAAGCTTTCTTGATCCATTGATCGTTTTGCTGACGGTACCGTTGTGTATTGTCGGTGCACTATTTGCGTTGAATATGATTGGGGCATCATTAAACATCTTTACCGGCATTGGTTTGGTGACGCTGATTGGTTTGGTCTCTAAGCATGGTATTTTGATTACTCAGTTTGCTAATCAATTACGCCAACAAGGTTTGGCGCTTGAAGAAGCAATCTTACAAGCGGCAGCGATTCGCTTGCGCCCGATTTTGATGACAACGCTTACCATGATTCTTGGCGCCTTACCGTTGGTGTTTAGTAGTGGCCCAGGTGCTATTGGGCGTAACCAGATCGGTTGGGTCATTGTTTCTGGTTTACTGGTTGGTACCATTTTCTCATTGTTTGTGGTGCCGGTGGCGTATCGTTTACTGGGAGGGTTGCGGCGGTTATAACGTTTGCAGCCTTTTTTGTAATAGATAGATGATTGCCGTAAGCAATAAAGTGACCAAACTAATGCGAAGCAAAGAACAGGCTATATGAGTGTGCAGCGTGTGTCTGAACAGGCGATAGCGTGGCGATTTCTCCTGATAAATAACCGGAGAACGTTAAGGTAAAATAATACACACCCATCATCGTTGTTTGGTATTGGCGGGGGCATTTTCTGATGTTAAGGCCATTGAGACCGGAATGATAATAATCTCGGCAAGCCCCAACAAAAATGCAGCGATGAGCAGCATGATGATCACCAGAGCGGTTGTGGTTAATAATGCACTTAATGCCAGTAATGCAAAGGCAAGTGCTGTGGTTATCAGGCCGATAACCAGTTTTATATTGCTGCGGATAGCACGGCGTTTTTCCAGATGTTTCCATACAAATGAGATACAGGCCGGCGCAATTAAAACAAAAAACGATGTGACAATACCAAACCAGGTAGGAGGGATGTGCCAGCCGGCTAGTGAGAGCGGCAAGTTGGTTTTGAGCCAGATGACAATCGATGAGAACATTTGTAGCAGTAGTGTCGATAGAATGAGACTGCTGCAGGCTGGAATAATCAAGGCGATAAGCTTAGCTTGCTCGCTAGTGGATACTTTGCGGTAAATGCGTATTAAATAGATTGCGAGTAGGATGAATGCGGGCGCTATAAGATATTGCAGCTTAAAGATATTGGAGACGATTAAGTCTACCGCAGCGATAGCAGCGATCGTACTGATCAGTGCGTAGCAGGTGCCTGGTAGTGATTTTGGGGTATGAATTTTTTGATGCAGGTGCCGGCTGAGTATCAGCGTTATGACAACAGAGGATAATCCCAACCCAGCACAAATAAATCCAAGGGATTGGTAGTGATGTACTATACCAAAACCGTAAACTAACGGACCAATAATGCTACCGGTATTGGCTGATAAATAAAAATAGGTAAAGGCTTTCTGGAAGCCGTCTTTATCGAAAGCTTGATTTAATGCACAGACATTAGCCGGCTTTAATAAACCAATACCCACTACAATAAAAGCCATACCCAGGTAAAAGTCAGATAAGGTCGTATGGATAAGCAGTATATTGCCGATCATTGAACACAGCAGCGCACCACATAATAAAGATAACCCTATGCCCAATAATTTATCGGCAATGATGCCGCCAATCACACCAAAACCAAATGACAAACCACTAAAGGCGCCATAAGTATCATAAGCATCAGGGTAGTGTTGATGAAAGCTACCAGTGAGGATGATCACCACTAAAGATTGCAAACCATAGAAGCTCACCCGATCCCAGAACTCTGCATAGGCCAGTGGAAGAAAGTGTTTTAAGTGAGTTTGCATCACAATATTGACAATACGGGCTGCTAGAACATAAAAGATTTAGCAAAGTGTGAACATATTTGTCAATGAGTTTTATTGGATTAATCTAGGGTCAAACACAAAGTCATTAGATTGAATGTCAGTGATTGAACTAAAATCAGGATGTTGGGGGTTAATGAGATAGTTGTACTCATCAAAAGAAGTGATGATCGAGGGTACTCTCAATACACAACTTTCCTGAGATTTCAGCCAGTCATCACCCAATTTTCGCAGTTTTTTGTTGGGATGTTTCTGCCAGTTCTTGCCTAGTGTTTTTAACGTTAATACTTGAGTCGATACTGCTGAAATATCTGCAGAGATAATAATGAGTTCTGCAGGAGCATTATTGGGCGTGTAATGTACCAAAGATTCTAATATTGCTAAGGATTGAGAACTTGATGTATAGACAATTAAATTACCTTGGTTATGCCAACGCCCTGATGCGTAAAGTCCACCGACGCCATTTAGCAGTGGTGAGGCATGTTTTTTTTGGGCAATCCGCCAGACTCGCATTAGCTTAGATACCTCATCATGTTACGCTGATAATCACTCCTAGGTGTAGATCCCATATTCGATTCGATATAGCACCTCATCCAATAAAGAACAGCCTAAGGAATTTTTTAGCAAATCGATTGGCTTCTTATTACTGAGAGCGACATTGGGCGTTTTTAGCCAAGCTTTGGTTTTTTCTTTACTGCCAAATACGTTTAAAGCATGGGCGCACACTTTAGCGATCATAATAAGTCTGTCAGACTGTTTTGAGTCAAGAGCGCCCTGGGCCTTACGTCTTAACAGTGTTTTCTTGTTGATGGGTATAAGGGCAGATATACAATCTTCACTTAACCCGGTATGCTTGGCAAACTGCATGAGCGCAGATGATTTAATACCGGTTTCGATTTCCTCATAAAGATCAGTATCATCCTGAATGTGCTTGCTGTGAAAACTGCTTTTGCCAAGTAGTTCTACTGTATCAGTCATAATCTGCAATTCTAGTAATTTGTCTCTAATTTTAGGACAAAATACTGTATTTTACAAATTGAATTGCGCATAGATCTGTGCAGCAATTAACAGTACACCACACAGTAAAACCATCGCATGGATGGCAAGATTGCCTTTAACACGGTAGGGTGAAGTGAGCGAATTGGAACGACGTAGTTTACGTACCATCAATACCGGCAGGATCACTTCCAGCACAGCGACAAAAATTGCTGCATAACCTAAGGCAAAAATAAAACCATTAGGGTAGAACACGGCAAAGATCACCGGTGGAACATAAGTAAGCAGGGCAGTTTGCAGACGGCCCAGACGATGGTTCTGGCGTTTAAAAGCATCGGCCAGAAAATCGAATAAACCTAAGGTGACGCCTAAAAAAGAAGTCGTCATGGCAACATCAGCAAACACATTCACTGTGGCATTGATCCAGTGGTTATGAACAATCAATCCAATAGTAGCAACAAAACCACCGACTGAGGCGTGGGTGGCTTGAATATGTTGGAAGCTTTGAGGGCCTTGCAATGGGATTACGCCCAAAGCACAGCCAAGCCAGATCAAGTAAATCCCCCAATGGAATAATGGTGCCATAGATAATAATACGTTTTAGCGTAGTGACACGTGGACCTAAATAGTTACTCAAACTGGGGATGACCGTATGAAAACCGAAGGCGGTGAGAAAAACCGGTGCGGCTAAGATCAGTGTGTGATGCTGGTAATGTTGTTGGGCTAATTGGATGAAATTGATATGCGGCATTAATAAAATCAGCATTAGGAATACGGCCAGGCCCTTAATCGACATCAGGCCACGGTTGAGAATGTCTGTGGCGCGCGTGCTCCAAAACACGACCGAACCAAATGCCAGAGTAAACAATAAAGCATTGGCCCAACCGGGTAACGTATGATGAAACAATAAATGACTAGCATTACTGATTAGCGAGGCATTACCGGCAATATAAGCTGCTGAGAGGGCATACAGCAGTAACAAGCAGGACAGCCAACCAACCAATTGACCCGATCGGCCTAAGGTTTGATATGCCATAGAACTAAAATGGTTGGCATAAGCCGGCAGGGCCAGGTTTACCTCCAAAATCATTAATGCGGTGTAAGTCATCAGAGCCCAGATGCCGATTAACAGCAAGCTGGCAGAAAGCAAACCGGCTGAAGCACAAATCAGCGGTAACGCTAACATACCGGCACCAATGGCAGTCCCAATAAGTAATAACGTACAGCCGACGATAGTGGGTAAATTGGCTTGCTTCATGCCGGATGAGCTTCAAACAGATTACGACAGCGGGTTTCTTTGACAATCAGGGACAGCACAATGGCAACCACAAAAGTAATCGGTAATAGCATCATTGCATGTTGGTAAGCGCTGCTATCAAAATGTTCTGTTGTTCCAGGAGCGCTAAAGAATTCCAGCAGAAAGCCAAACAGCGGCTGGAATATTGCGCCGCTGGCCATAATCAGTACCGATGCAAGAGACTCACTCGTGCCGGTGATATAAGGTGGATTGACCTCAATGACCAGAGCGTAACTGATAATCTGTGCCCCGGCAAAAAATCCTAACATCAGAAATAAAACCAGTAATGGCCAATACGTCAGTGTGGGATCAGCCATAATAATAATAATAATCGTTATCAGTAACAGCAGGCCAGCTATTAACATAGGAGTGCGACGGCGCTGTAGTTTATCCGATACCCAACCAAAAAAAGGAGAACCAATAATCATCCCTAAGAAAATCATCGAAGAGATGGTGGCTGCCTGCTCCATAGACATGTGATGCTTTACTTCCAGATAGCTCAGAGCCCATAAACCGCCGAGCACCACTACCGGAATATTCAGGATGTTGGTATACAGGCCGGCGATCCAATTGTGCGGGTTGGTTAGTGATTTGCCCAAGCTAGGCCAGAAACCAATACCCTGACGCTCATGGTCAAGGTGTTGATAGTGTTCTGCAGTACCCGCAGGCATATCACTGACCCCTAGCCACATTACAATCCAGATAATGCCACCGAGTGCAGCGATAATAAAAAATGCATGTTGCCAGGTGTGGACTTGTTCACTGAGCCACTCCATCGCTTGTGCTGTCATACCACCGAGCATTGCCAGGGTCACCACAAAGCCAACAGCCTTTCCCATCATATTGCCGGGAAACCAGCGTGAGGCCAACAAAACGCTGCCAAGCAAGCAGAAGCAACTACAAATACCCAGGATGAAACGGCAGGCAAACGCCACCACCACATTGTCAGTAGCGGCAAAAGCAATGATACTCAAAATCATGACCATCAATGCCGTGAGCATCAATTTGCGTGGTGAAAAACGATCCAGCAACAAACCCGCGGGAATCAAGAATATCACGTTAGCGTAGAAATATGTGGCGGCCAAATAGGACACTTGTAGCGGATTCATATGGAAAGTTTCACTGATCGGGCCGTGCAGGCCATTAAACAAATTCATATTAATAAAGGCATAAAAGAAAAACAGCGCTGATGTCAGCACCACCACCCAAGCCCTGCCGTGTGAATGTGTCATGCTAATCTCCTCCCTTGTTAACTTAGCATTTGTAATAGTCTCGATACCAGGCTACAAACCGGTCAACGCCTGACTGGATGCCAGTATGTGATTGATAGCCAATGGCCTGTTGTAACCGTGTGGTGT
>JANQIS010000020.1 GCA_028282045.1 Gammaproteobacteria bacterium | reverse complement strand
AAACCAAGGCTGTTGAACATCATGAATTAGAACATGTTATGATCAAATACTGCTCTGGCGTGGGTGAGGCCGGAGGCATTATCTTTCCGGATACCCTCTGAGATGGAGGAGTGATGGAACAAACAGGTTATACTTTATTTGAATTAGCTATCGTATTGGTTGTATTAGGTATTGTGGTAGCGGTTGCTATATTTTCCTTCTACGACGGTTCTAGTGAGGCGCGTACTGCTAGTGTTGCTTCCGTTGCTGCCGCGCTCAACGCAGCTTCCTATGGCAATTATCGTCAGTCTAAAGCAGGTTCAGCTATCAGCATTGATAATTGTAATGATTTTGGCGCTTTGTTGCCGCACGGTGGCTTACCAAGTGGCTATCAGATTATATCGCAGTCCATTAGTGTCGGTGCTTTTGTGACCTGCACGGTGAAAAATACCCTTAGCAACGATAGCGCAACTTTTACCGGTATAGGCGTGACCTGATGAGACAGCCTGCCGGTTTTAGTCTGATACACTTGGTCATGGTGATAGCGGTGATAGGTATCCTTGCTGCCCTGATTGGTGAGTATTGGCCCGGTAAGGGTAGTGTGGTGTATGCCAGCACCCAGCGTCTGGCCAATGATTTGCGATATGCACGTCATTACGCTATTAGCCACGAATATGCCGTCAGGGTGACGTTTAATTCTAGCGCAGGGACGTATCAATTCACCCGTGATAGTGATGCCAGTGCGATTAGCTTTGCGGGGCAGCAAAGTAGTACGGTGTCACTTGATAGTAGTGTGATGAGTATGAGCTTGAGCAATTTGCCCAATCAATATGTAATCTTTGATAATGATGGTAAAGCCTATACAGCTTCAGGTGTTGCCTTGAGCAGCAATGCAACCATAACCCTGAGTGGTAGTGGCAAAACCGGTCGTGTTACCATCTCAGCACATAGTGGTGCCATAGTAACCCCGCTAATCAATTAACTCGTCAATCATTCATTCTTGTTGCCATTGAAGTACCGCCTGTACACTACTGCTTCCCGATCCTGAATTAATGGTAATGGCATTAATAGCCCTGTCAGGTAAGCCGGAGAGGGTTCCTTGCCAGTTACTGCCATTCCAGATGGCTGTTTCGCCATTATCTCCGCCTACGACACAATAACTTGCACTGCTGCAGGCGATAGTGTGCAAGTTCACTTTAGGCATGTTGAGCATCTGGCTAACGGAAACAAGTTGCCAAATAGTGCCATTATAGTAGGCAATGAGTGGGGTATTACCATCTTTGTCACCGACTAACCAGCAATCATCAACACTACTACAACTCACAGCATTTAGGTTTTCATTGGGCAGACTAGTGCTGACACCCTTCCATTGATTGCCGTTCCAATGAGCTATAGCACCATTATTGCCCACAGCCCAAAATCATCACTTGCTGGACAAGCAATACTATTGTAGCGTTGATTGGGTACGGCGTCTGCACCGAAAAGATCGACGTTGCCTATGATCCAGAAAAAGCCATTGTAATGAATAAAAGTTCTTCGGTTGCCTGTTGCCCAGCAATCATTTGTGTCAACACAATCGACTGCGTAAAGGTTTTGGTTGGCGCCCAGAACTAATGCGCGGCTCCAAATAATACCATTCCAGTGGGCAATGGTAGCCATACCTGCATTTCTACCTGCCACAGCCCAACAGTCATCAACATTAGGGCAACTAATGGCGTAGAATGTTTTGTTAGGAACTTTAAACCAGGCCGGCCCTGAGGTATCAACTGCTGTGTTAGACCAACTACTGCCATCCCAGTGAATAAAGGTGCGATTAGCGCCGCAGGCCCAGACATCATTTTCATCAATAGTATCAGCACCATAAAATGAGCGGTCGCTTACTGCGGCTGAAGGTGGATAGCGCACCCAAACTGTGCCTGACAGATAAGCAATCAACTCATCGCCATCTTGATTACCAAATGCCCAAACACCACTGTGTCCACTGCCCAGACTAATATTCATGGAGAGAGTACGTTTGGCAACCGGTGAGGTTAAGTCAGGGACACCAGCCTGTACAACGATATGGCATAAGCTTTCTAATACTGAAGCACTACTAGCATGGGAAGCAGCTGTGGTGCCATTAGAGCCGCGTATGGCATTGATCAGACACGGCGCTGTGCCACAAATGCCACTACTACTTGAAGTGCCGGCGTATTGAATCGCTTCATCATTAATAACCACTAGGCCGGACGGCGCCATGCCACTAAGGCTGGAGACCGGAATGATCGTGGTGCTACTATTGATATTATTGCCTAATGTTATATCGCTGGGTTGATATTCAGTTGCTGTTACGCTGTAAGCACCATTGCCAAAGTTAATATTGCTTAAGGAGTTTAAAGCACTACAATTATTGCCTGCGGTTAACACTTCGTAGGCACTACGTTGTAGGCCGCTATTGGCAATGTTAAATGCATCCACCGCGTCGCTTTGTCTGGCGCTACTGGCTAATTCATTAACGATTGAATGACTCAATAAGACGGCAACCACACCAAAGACCACAATTAAGAAAATCGCCGCCACTAAGAAGAACCCTTTTTGTTTTAGCAACTGACCTTTATGTATCATTGTGCATTCCTTAATTGCACTGTGGTGGTGAAGGCTTGTGATGTCCCATTCTCTGTTAGAGTAAAGTCGATACGAATAAAGTAAGTATTAGCGGCGATAGAGGTCGTGGTGCCGTTAATGGTGTAACCGGTAAAGCTTAGTGCACTGGTGTTACCGGCCAATATTGATAACGTGCCATTCTCAGTGCGGGTAATATTGCCTGAAGTTAACGCAATAATGTTTGTGTTGCCGGCATGATCAATGGTCGATAATGTACTACCATTAAAACTCAAGCTGGTGCTACGGTTAATACGTGTATTGCGGATATCCTGCGCAATAAGCTCCAATGCAGTGCGCCCTGCTGATAGTAGGTTTTGTTGATCATAAGCAATTTGTTCACTCTGTGCAGTACGTAGAATCAAAGGGGCGGTAAATGAGGCTAATAAACCGATAATAATAATGCTGATTATCAATTCAAATAACGTGAAACCCGATAGGTTGATAGGGTGCTTATTCATCAGTGGTTGGTCACCATGCTTGATACGCTGGCACTGCCGTTGCCCGAAACGCTTACAGTGATGAGTTTATAGTTGCTATTACCAGTGTAATTGTTAGTAATACTCGAACTAACAGTATAACCACCGGGTACACTACAAATCGCCAGGCTGGGAGTCGTGCTGCAGGGGTCTGAGCCACTGGCAAATCCGTAGTATTGAAATTGTGCTTCAATAAATGTTAAGCGCCCTTGAGCAAGGCTCAGTGCCATGTCATGGTTTGCGTTAGCTGGAACCTGTTGCAAACTAGTGTAAACCCCAGACATTAACGCCACCCCGATAATCCCAGCGACTATCAGGAAAATAGTTAGTTCAATTAGCGTAAAGCCCTGTTGTTTTAGTCTGACCATAAACATTGCCTGCATGGCAGAGTGTTATTGTAAGTTAAGCAGAGAATCAAACGATATCAAATTTTATCTGGGTAATTGACGTGGTAGCCCAATGGGATGGAGGTCAAATGGGAGTATAGCACCAAAAATAGCAATCAAAACATTTATTACAAGAAACACCAATATGGCCTTATGCAACATGGGTGTTAAAGAGTTGCTTACACGATCACCCACCTGCTTCACTTGCCACCGTACCTACATATTCAAGACCGATAATGGCTTGCCATATGAAGTAATGGAAAGTCATGCTTTTCTTACTTTATAGTATTCTTTTAGGATGATTGAAATACCAATAACTGAAATCAACACCTCAACCAACATACGTAATATTAAGGCTTTTGATTCAAAACTGGCATGTGAACTAATTAGCCACAAGACCGGATAACCGGAGATTGGCACTTTGATAAAAAGAAAATAGCCGTTTAACAATATAACAATAGGAAAAACAATCCATTTTTTTGCTGCACATAAAAATATAATTAAAGCGTATAAAAATAAGGCTTTCAACGCACCCCATAAAATATAGTCTGAGAACCCGTTATAACTGAAAGGGTGTGTAATTCCAAATGGGAAAATAGCACCATAAGCAGTTATGATCATACTGATTATCGTTAGCCATAACAAAGCCTTAAATACTAAAGTTAAAAAAGGCCATTTCATACTAAAGCCTCTTTTATATAAACAATTAGCAAGAAATTAAAACCACACATTAACATAACATTTATTATTCAAATTGCATTATATAGGCACGATTTTCTTCGTATTCAACCAGCCCTTCGTTAATATATCGTAACTCAAACTCTCCAATTGCATTACCATCTCCGACGATGTTATTAGCGATATATCTTAGTGTTTTAAATGCGCGTCCCGTCATTGATTCAGTTATCGGGACCATATGAGCTTTTACATAGTTTTTAATATCATCCTAATCTTTTTCAAGAGTAAAGCCAAAGGGGTCTTGTTGATTACTTTGCTTACACATAGTGACTGTCATTTCAAAAGTAACTTCCCCAGTAATTTGCCAGTTATTTTTACTCAACTTGCCTAGCGTTTTCGTGGCCTGACCAACAAGAACATACTCTCTAGGTATTTTTGACACTTGCGTTAATGTAACTTTGTAATTTTGGCTCTCTAACCCTAGCGTGATTATCACCTTTTCAGGCAAATCCCCTTCAAACCTCTCAACTTTTAACTCAGCAAAGAGCTGGTTTGCTACTGCTTTAGCTTCTGCTTTCAGGCCTTCTTTATCAGCAACCATAGGGTTAATACTGTTGGTATTGACCATCTCCAATGTGCCACTTACTGCGGCAGTAGTCCGAATATGATAAGGCCCGTCAATATACTCATTGAGTGCCAGGGTATTGCTTTTAAATTCCAGGGATACTTTGGGATACATATGTGGCTGGTTGTTCGGTAGATCCTGCTGCGACCCAGGCGTGTTA
>JANQIS010000019.1 GCA_028282045.1 Gammaproteobacteria bacterium | reverse complement strand
GGCAATATAAAAAGCCCGTGCACTCATATCTGGCGGCGCACCGGTTTCATCATACATCCGGTGCACGTAAGTAATGCCCATATGATGCACTATGGTATTGGTCACCTGGGTGGCGATAATCTCACGACACAGTGGATGCGTAGCAAGCAAGTCACCAAATTTCTCGCGCAGCGGCACCGGAAATTCCTGCTCCAAGAATGGGCGAAAATCAGTATCTTCCGATAAATCCGTTTGCAAGATATGTTCTTTAATCACGGTTTTACTATAGGCCATCAACACACTGAATTCTGGCGTTGTTAATCCACCATTATCAGCATGGCGCGTCATGAGGACCTTATCCGATGGCAAGAACTCATGTTCACGCACCAAATGACTCTCACGTTCAAGCTCATGAATCAAGCGAATATTCATCACCATCGAGCCTTTGCGCACCACACCCGAGCTAATTGCCTGCGTCTGACGGTAATTATCTTGCAAGACTAACTCAGCAACTTCGCCTTCCATGTCCGCCAGCATTTTATTGCGCTCATCCATAGTAAAACGGCCATCGGCAATGGCAGCGTCCAAAGCAATTTTAATATTAACCTCATGGTCAGAGCAGTTTACACCGGCAGAATTATCAATAGCATCGGTGTAAATCAAACCGCCACCCTGTGCAAACTCCACTCTAGCCAACTGGGTAAAGCCAAGGTTACCCCCTTCACCTACCACACGACAACGCAATTCATCAGCGTTAACACGCAAACCATCGTTGGCAGGATCGCCTACATCATGATGACTCTCAGAAGTGGCTTTGACATAAGTGCCAATACCACCATTCCATAACAAATCAACCTTGGCGCACAAAATGGCCTGGATCAGTTCTAATGGCTCCAACTCATCGACACTCAGGTCCAATAGCTGCTGAATTTCCGGCGAGAGCTTAATCACTTTAGCACTACGCTTAAATACGCCACCACCTTTACTAATCACCTTGTTGTTGTAATCCATCCAGGTGCTACGCGGCAAATCAAATAAGCGCTTTCGCTCTTGCCACGATTTGGCCGTATCAGGGTTAGGATCAATAAAAATATGTAGATGATTAAATGCCGCAACCAGGCGAATATGCTCAGACAACAGCATGCCATTACCAAAAACATCACCCGACATATCACCGATCCCAACAACGGTAAAATCTTGGTTTTGGGTATCGTGCCCAAACTGCATAAAATGACGCTTGACCGACTCCCATGCACCTTTGGCGGTAATGCCCATCTTTTTATGGTCATAACCATTGGAACCACCTGAAGCGAAGGCATCACCCATCCAAAAGCCATAGTCTTGTGCAACACCATTGGCAATATCCGAGAACGTTGCTGTACCTTTGTCTGCTGCCACAACCAGGTAAGAGTCATCGCCATCATGGCGTACTGTTGCTTGTGGCGGCACGACTTCACCATCGACCAAGTTATCGGTCACATCCAGCAAACCTTTGATAAAAGTTTTATAACAGTGAACACCTTCTTCCATAAGAGCATCACGCCCCCCCTCAGTCGGCAATTTTTTGGCCACAAAACCACCCTTTGCGCCTAATGGTACAATCAGCGCATTTTTAACTTGCTGTGCTTTCATCAGCCCGAGCACTTCGGTACGGTAATCCTCTAGTCGATCTGACCAACGCAGGCCACCACGGGCCACCTGAGCACCGCGCAAATGTACTCCTTCCATCCGCGGAGAGTACACAAAAATCTCATACAATGGATGTGGGTGTGGCATATCAGCAATCAAACCTGGTTTGAGTTTGATAGATACAAACGGCTTGGGCAGCCCATTTTCACCCTGGAAATAGTTGGTGCGCAGCGTGGCCATAATAGCATTGCGGTAACGACGAATAATTCGATCACTATCGAGATTGATTACCGCTTCCAAGCCAACATCAATATCTGACACTAACTGCTCAGCCACTTGTTCACGATTACCAGTAAATTGCGGATCAAAGCGTGCCTGAAACAAGTTCACTAACAACTTTGCCAACTGCGCATGTGAACCTAATGCACTTTCAATGTACGCTGAGCTATAGCGCGAGCCGATCTGTAACAAGTATTTGGCATAAACACGCAGAATCAAAATCTCTTGCCAGGAAAGCTGGGCGCGAATAACCAAACTATTAAACCCGTCATTCTCGATACTGCCTTCCCAAATTTTGGCAAAGGCTGCTTTGAAACGCTCACTGATCGCATCTAAATCGATTTTGGCACCAATCACTTGCATACCAAAGTCGGAAATCCACACCACCTGATCATCAGCCACTGTCACCTGATAAGGTCGCTCTTCAATAACGC
>JANQIS010000016.1 GCA_028282045.1 Gammaproteobacteria bacterium | reverse complement strand
AGCAAAGTAAACTGTAAATCAGGGCGCATGATAGCCAGGGGAATACCAGGTAACCCTCCACCAGTACCTACATCAATCACTCGCGGGCCATGCACATACTCAAGCAAGGTTAAGCTATCCAATAAATGGCGTGCCACCATTTCAGGTGCAGTTTTGATAGCCGTAAGATTGTAGGCTTTATTCCATTTCTCCAGCATAAGCAAATATTGTGCCAGGTGTGTTAGCTGTGTAGTGTCAGCACTGTGGTTCAATTGGGCCAATCCACTGCTGATTTGAGACTTTAAGGGGGTTAGCATTTTTAAAGTGATTTGGTTACACTGCCAAGCATTATAAAATAAAACCGTACAACAAAACCGCAATATTATGGCAATTGAGAAATTTTCTTTGGTGCTGCAACAAGCTCGCCGTATTACACCCAATGTGTTGCATATGGCATTTAAGCGAGCCGATGGTAAGCGGCTTGACTACATCCCCGGTCAGTTCATTACTTTTATGTTTGAAGGAGCCGATAAGGTCAAACGCCGTAGTTACAGTATTGCCTCGGTTCCTGGTCAGGATGACACCATTGATATTGCGATTTCTTACGTTGAAGGTGGCATCGCTTCAGAGGCATTGTTTAATATGCAGCCCGGTGAGGACTTTGCCGCCATGGGGCCGGCAGGGCGTTTGGTGATACAAGACGACCCGCACACAAAGCGTTATATTTTGGTGGCAACGGGTACCGGTGTGGCGCCGTATCGCACTATGTTGCCAGAACTTGCCAAGCGCCTGACAGAACGGCCTGACTTTTCAATCGAGCTGTTTTTAGGTGTGCAGTACCGCCAGGACTTGCTCTATGCTCAAGACTTTCGTGAATTTGCCAAACAGCATCAACGATTTCGCTTCCATGCCTATTTAAGCCGAGAAACGACCGAACTGGTTGATGATGAAGGTAAAGGCTATGTCCAGCATGGCTTTGAGTCATTAAACTTACAACCTGATACTGACATCATCTATTTATGCGGTAACCCCAATATGATTGACGATGCTTTTGCTTTGCTGTTAGAAAAAAACTTTGCCACGAAAGCTATTCGGCGTGAAAAATATATCTCGTCTAACTAAGTGTCGGGTTATTGGTTTTGCTGTCGATTTTTAACTAACCAGGCGAGTGCTTAAAAATAGCGTTATTCATACTCGATTAATTGCGTCAAACTAGGAGAAGTAATTGTGAAAACTTTTATTTTAGCATCAGCAGACCCTATCCCAGCAATCGGGTTGGGCACCTGGCAAGCCCCAGATAACCAAATCATTGAGGCAGTGAAAACGGCCGTTGATGCCGGTTATCGCCATATTGACTGCGCTCCGATCTATCAAAATGAAGTGGCGGTGGGCAATGCATTAAAGCAGGTGTCTGTTAATCGCGATGACTTGTGGGTGACTTCCAAACTATGGAATAGCGATCATCGCCCTGAGGATGTGCAAACAGCATTACAAAACACCTTGAAGGATCTGCAACTGGATTATCTGGATTTGTATTTAATCCACTGGCCGATAGCACAGCGCCACAGTGTTGGCATGGCGCCAGGACAAACCGGTGAGGACTTTGTGCCTTTGGATGACATGCCTCTGGCTGACACCTGGCACGCTATGGAGCGTTTGGTTGAAACAGGTTTGGTAAAAAATATTGGTGTCTCTAACTTCAGCGCCCGACATTTACAAAGTGTGATGCGTGATGCTTCAATTACACCAGCGGTGAATCAAGTCGAGTCACACCCTTACTTAGCACAATCAGAATTATTGGCGTTTTTTCAGCAGCATGGTATCCATGTGACGGCTTATTCTCCTTTGGGCTCACCTGCTCGGCCAGATAAGTTCAAGCATGTTGATGAGCCGGCATTATTAGATAATCCGGTGATTGCCGGGATCGCTCGGCAGCATAATGCAACACCGGCTCAAGTGCTGTTAGCATGGCAAATAGGCCGAGGAGTGTCCTGCATTCCCAAATCCACCAATGCTGTGCGCATTGCACAAAACCTTGCAGCACAAACACTGACGCTCTCAGTAGAAGCTCGGCAAGCGATCGATGCCTTAGATTTTGGGTATCGCTATTTAGATG
>JANQIS010000006.1 GCA_028282045.1 Gammaproteobacteria bacterium | reverse complement strand
TTACTCCATTAACATAAATCGCTCTCAACCCCACGAATTATATACGTTCTAATAGCTTAATCCATGGATGAAATTAATTTGACGACACCCTCTAGGGTTAAAACTTTTAGGTGAGTGTTATTTAGTGGGGGACATTATCGATAGAGATTTGGCTGCGGCGCAAAGGCTTCTCACTAAGGCCTTTGCGTTGGTGTTTCCTGCAGCGGGCGCTGACTTAGGTTTGTGCTGCTATTTGGAGGGGAAATTTAAGCAGGCAGCCATATGGTTTTATCGAGCGGCGCTGCTGGAAGTGCCAGGTGGTATGAAGGAATATGCCATCGCCCTGTTGCATGGTAAGGGGGTGTCGCAAAACATTAGGGCAGCCGTAGATTGGTTTTATAAAGCAGCTTTAGCTGGCGAACCTGATGCGATGCGACTTTATAGTGTGTATCTTCTCCATAGAAGTGGTGATAAGAAAGCCGTTGAGGAAGGTTTGATGTGGTATCATCGTGCTATCAAGGCTGGCTGTAGCTTAGCAAATTTTGAACTAGCGTCTATGTATCTTGAAGGACGGCTTGTGCCTTTTGATGTTGGCAGGGCGAAGACATTATTGATTGGCGCGGCTGAGACTGGTGATGTTGAATCAATGTATAAGCTAGCCTGTTGCTACCTCGATTATGCCGGCCATGAAAATCCATCTGAAGCAACCAAATGGTTAAGTGCTGCAGCTTCACATAGTCATAGCAAAGCGAGCTGGCGACTGGGTTGGTGTTGTTTGGCTGGCTCGGGTACACGGCGTGATGTATGTCATGGGACAGCGTTGATTTGGTCGTCCTTTTCTGCAGACACGCCGAAAACAACTGAGCCTGTATTAGTGATGGCTAAGCTGTAAATGTCAGGTGCGTTACAATAGACAAGCGGTCTTCACGGGTGTTCGCCCGTTTGAATCTGCCACAATTTAGCATAGCGCCCATTTTTGGCCACCAATTGATCATGTGTGCCATGTTCAATAATCTGTCCTTTATCTAACACATAGATGGCATCAGCATGGCGCACTGTCGACAAGCGATGAGCAATGACAATAGTGGTTTTGTGTCGGGTCACCACATTGAGTGCCTGCTGAATAGCTTGCTCAGTCTCGTTGTCCACAGCAGATGTGGCTTCGTCGAGAATCAGGATTGGCGCATCTTTTAAGATGGCGCGGGCAATGGCAATACGTTGGCGTTGCCCGCCGGAGAGACTTAAACCACGCTCGCCGACGCAAGTCATATAGCCTTCTGGCAATGTCTGGATATAATCATCAATACCGGCTTGCTGTGCTGCCTGTTGGATGGCCTGACCAGTCACGTTTAGGTTGGCGTAGGCAATATTTTCTCGGATCGAGCCGCAGAACAGATAAATATCCTGATTAACCAGTGCAATCTGTTGGCGCCACCAATGTTGCTCAAAGTCAGTAATAGGCGTGTTGCCATAGCGAATGTTGCCTTGCGAGGGCTGGTAGAAGCGACACAACAACTTGATTAGTGAGCTTTTACCTGAGCCGGTCTCACCAACAAAAGCAACTGTTTGTTTGGCGGGGATGGTCAGGTTGAGTTGTTGGAATACGGCATTTTTGCTTTTCGGATAGCTAAAATCAATCTGATCGAAAACAATATCTCCAGCACCGGATTCAATTGGCGCTAAGGTGTTGGTTTGGTGGTGTTTTTCCTGTGGCCAGGTTAATAAATCAAGAGCCCGTTTGGTAGAGGCCATGACACGCTGAAAGTTCACCGTCACCTCGGCCAGATTATTGAAAGGCCACAGCAGACGCTGCGACAAAAATACCAGCAAGCTAAATACACCAACGTTCATATCGCCGTTAATGGTTTGGTAGCCACCAATCAGCAAGGTGCATAAAAAACCCATCAGCACGATAATGCGAATCACCGGTGTCACCATGGCGCTGATGCGAATAGTCTCAGCGTTGGCCTGTTGATAATCGTCACTGAGTTTAGCGATATGCTGGGTTTCAAATGCTTCTGCGGTGTAACTTTTGATTGTCATTAACCCTTGTAAGTTATTGGCCAATGCTGAGCTGATATCGGCTGCTTTTTTACGTACCTTCAAGAAACGTGGCTGCAAGCGATGTTGGAAAT
>JANQIS010000227.1 GCA_028282045.1 Gammaproteobacteria bacterium | reverse complement strand
ACAATATCCTGTCTCACCTAAACGCCACACCTTAGAGCACCTACGCGAACATGCACATTTACGTATGCGCACCAATATTATTGGCGCTGTCACCCGTACTCGTCATTGCATCAGCGCAGCGTTACATCGTTTTTTTCACGAACGCGGCTTCTTCTGGATCAACACACCGATCATCACCGCTAATGACTGCGAAGGTGCAGGCGAGCTGTTTCGTGTATCCACACTGGATTTAATGAATCTTCCCCTCGCCGACAATGGCACAGTAGATTTCAGTCAGGATTTCTTTGGTAAAGAAGCCTTTCTAACTGTCTCTGGCCAGTTGAATGTTGAAGCCTACTGCCTGGCTATGTCAAAAGTCTACACCTTTGGTCCGACGTTTCGTGCCGAAAACTCCAACACCAGTCGCCATTTAGCTGAATTCTGGATGATTGAACCGGAAATTGCTTTTGCTGACTTAAATGATGACGCTGATCTGGCAGAGGAATTACTACGTTATATTGCCAAAACGGTGCTTGATGAGCGTGCTGATGACATTGCATTCTTTAGCAAATGGGTAGATAAAACCTGCCAAAGCCGCCTGGAAAAGCTAGCCACTTCGTGCTTTGAACGTATTACTTACACCGATGCCATCAGCATTCTGGAACAATCCGCACAGTCGTTTGAATACCCGGTATGCTGGGGTTTGGATTTACAATCTGAACACGAACGTTACTTGTGTGAGCACCACGTTAAAGGTCCTGTAACGTTGGTGGATTATCCCAAAGATATTAAAGCCTTTTACATGCGCCTCAATGAGGATAATAAAACCGTTGCTGCCATGGATGTTTTGGTACCTGGTATTGGTGAAATCATTGGCGGCAGCCAGCGTGAAGAGCGCCTGGATGTGTTGGATGCACGCATTAAAGAAACCGGTATGCAGCCGCAAGATTATCACTGGTATCGAGATCTGCGTCGCTACGGCAGCGTGCCTCATGCCGGATTTGGCCTAGGCTTTGAGCGTTTGATCAGCTATGTGACCGGCGTAGGCAACGTACGCGATGTCATTCCCTTTCCACGCACCCCGGGCAATGCTAGTTTTTAGGAGTCAACTATGGACTTTGCTAATACATTACAACAGAGCATCAGCCATTTTCATCTGGTGTTACTGGCCATCACCGTCATCTTACATATTATCTTTGCCGGCGGCGTGGCACGCGATATCGGCAACCTGCACCGCCTTAACATCAAGCCTGTTCTACTGCCTGGCGGCGCCTGGGTGATGGCCACACTCATTATGGGTATTTGGGTCGTGCTGGCATATTGGCTGATGCATCATTCCAGTCTGGCACGCAGTGCCACGGTCATTAAGGAGTCTCATGAATACCGCGGATAACTTTGCTCAGGTGCCGATGAAATCTATCGGCCCGGTGGCCATCTGGTTGGATGATGAATGTGAGTCAGTCACCGTACCACTAGCCACCTTTGAAACCACACTGTGGCCTTCAGTAAACCGCGGCGCAAAACTATCGCGCCTGGCTGGTGGCATTAAAACATACTGCCTGAGTAACGCCATGACACGCTCAATTATCCTGGCTGCTCCTGATACCGCTACGGCACTGTACTTAAGCCAATCCTGGCGATGTGATGACTTACAACCTGTAGTGGCACAAACCAGCCGCTTTGCCAAGCTTGTTAACTTGCAACCGGAAATCGTGGGCAATTTGATTTACCTGCGCTGCTGTTTTGAGACCGGTGATGCCGCCGGCCACAACATGACGACCAAAGCCAGTGATGCACTGCTTAAGCACTTGCTCTGTGAGCATCCAGAGCTCAAATATGTTTCCATCTCAGGCAACTTCTGCACAGACAAAAAAGTCTCCGCCGTCAATAGCCTGCTGGGTCGCGGCAAACATGTTCTGGCGCAATTGTGCATCGCGCGCGAAATCTGTGAAAAGCATTTACGTACCACACCAGAGCAATTACTCACCTTGCATCAACACAAAAACCTCACAGGTAGTGTGTTGGCCGGCAGCTTGCACACAGCGAATGCTCACTATGCTAATATGTTGCTGGCAACTTATCTCGCTACCGGCCAGGATGCGGCCAACATTGTCGAAGGCTCACAAGGCATTACTCATGTGGCAATACAAGATGATGCTCTTATCTTTAACGTCAAATGCCCCAATATCATTGTCGGCACCATCGGCAACGGTAAAGGTTTAGACTTTGTGCAGAAGAACCTGGCGCAATTAGGTTGTCTAAAACAGCGTCCCAGTGGAGAAAATAGCATGCGTCTGGCAAAGATTATTGCCGCTGTGGTATTGTGTGGCGAATTATCCTTAATGGCAGCGCAAACGCGTTGTGGCGAACTCACTCGCAGCCACATGCTATTTGAGCGTTAGGAGTCAACTATGTCTACGGTGGGGATCGATAAAGCAGCCTGGTTCAGTTCACAGTATTATATCAACCTAACGGATTTGGCACAGGCACGCGGTATTAACCCAGATAAATACACTGCCGGTTTGGGCCAGCAAGCGATGGCTGTTTCGCCACCGGATGAGGATATTGTCACCCTGGCAGCCAATGCTGCTCAGCAAGTACTACAAGGTGAAGATGCCCATCAAATCGACACCCTGCTGTTTGCTACCGAAAGTGGCACTGACCAATCCAAAGCGGCAGGTCTATTCGTACACCACTTGTTAGGCTTGCCCAAATATTGCCGTGTGGTAGAACTCAAGCAAGCCTGCTACAGTGGCACTGCCGGGCTGCAAATGGCTATGGCTATGCTACGACAAAACCCCAAACGCAATATTTTACTCATCGCCTCTGATATTGCTCGCTATGGTTTAAACACCAGCGGCGAATCTTCCCAGGGCGGCGGTGCCATTGCGCTACTACTTAGCGCCAATCCACGGCTGCTGGCCGTTGAACCGCAAAGCGGCTATGTGTGTGAGGATGCCATGGACTTCTGGCGTCCTAATTACCGTGATGAGGCACTGGTCGATGGCAAGTATTCCTGCGAGTTATATCTACGTCTGCTCAAAGAAGCCTGGCAAAGTTATAGTGAGCGCTCTGAGCGCACGTTGTCTGATCATGAGCATTTCTTATATCACATCCCGTTCCCACGTCTGGCAGAGAAAGGCCACCAGAAGCTGTTTATGAGCAACGGCCTGGCACGCCCGACACAAAGTGAAATTGATCAAGTGGTTGGCCCATCACTGCAATATGCCAAACGCATCGGTAACTGCTACACTGCCTCACTCTATATTGGCCTGCTGTCTTTATTAGAACACACCCGGGACAATCTGGCCGGTCATCGCATTGGCTTTTATAGTTACGGTTCCGGCGCCACTGCTGAGTACTTCAGCGGTGTGGTGCAGCCACACTACCAAGGTGTACTGCAAACAGCATATCACCAACAGCAACTGGTACGACGTGAGGCCTTATCCCACCAGGAGTATGAACGTTTCTATACTTTTACTTACCCTACTGATGGCAGCCATCTGCAGTTACCCAAACACCACACGGGTCATTTTCGCTTAGCAGAAATACGCCAGCATCAACGGATCTATAAGGCTTGCGAATGAGACGCATGACCAGTGCTCGCGCTCCTGGCAAACTGATTCTCAGCGGTGAGCATGCCGTGGCCTATGGCCAGTCTGCGCTTGCTTTTGCTGTAGACCGTTATCTTACAACTACCGTGAGCTCACAAAGCCCGCCTGAGGTGATGTTTGATCTGGTCAACTTGCCGCATAAAGGCAGCCGCACTTTAAGTGCACTACGGCGTATTGCTAACCGCGCTCAACAAAGTTTTTCCCGTTTTCAAGCCGGTGAAGCCGGTATCCGTGAAGTTATTCGCAAACCGTTTGAATTGATGGAGTACACCGCTTCTAAACTGATCGACCGCTTTAATCAAAGCTTGGAACATGGGGTAAAAATCCGCACTGAATCCACCATCCCGACCGGCAGCGGCATGGGTTCATCAGCCGCCAGTATTGTCAGTGCTACACGTGCATTGTCGGCATATTTTAACCGTGAACTTACCGAACAGGAACGCCACAGCTTTCATCTGGAGACCGAAAACTTACAGCATGGGCGCAGCAGCGGTATTGATCTGTATTTGTCATATCATGGTGGTATGTATTATTTTACCTGCAATACGCAACAACCACGGCCCATCTGGGACACACCACTATGGGTGATTGATAGCGGAGCACCGGCCTGCACCACCGGTGAATGCACCACCCATGTGCGACAAGTTTTTGACAAACACCCAGGTCTGATTAAACAATTCGCCAAGGTCACTGAGCAAATTGATCGGGCCTGGCAACAGCAAGACCTTGAAGCGTTAAAGCAAGGTGTTTATGCCAACCACCAACTGCTCTGTCAGATTGGTGTCGTGCCAGAATCAGTACAGCAATTGATTGATACGTTATGGCAACAAGGCTTAGCAGCCAAAGTTTGCGGCGCCGGTGCCATTTGTGGTGATAAGGCTGGCGTGGTCTTGGTGATTGGTGGCCGGCCAGATCATCGGCAGGCACAGCAAATACAGATTGTTGAACATGGCGTGGAGCTCATTTGTGCGTAAGCTCATTGCCAGCGCACCGGGCAGTCTGATGCTGATGGGTGAACATGCCATACTGCATGGCCAGCCCGCACTGGTAGCTGCAATTGACCAACGTATTCAAGTAACACTGACCCCTTTAACCACATCAGTGTTGCAGATTGAGTCGGTTTTAGATCACTACCAAGCACCGTTGAACCAACTTATTACGCCTAACCCATCGTTGCGTTTTGTATTGATGTGTGTGCAACAGATTTATTTACCCTATTGCCATCATGATGGTCGACATACGTCACCTGGCCTGCACATCCACATCGATTCTGATATCGACCCCAAGGTCGGATTGGGTTCTTCTGCAGCACTCACTGTGGCGCTAAGTGGCGCGCTATCCCTATGGTGTGGTCTCTCCCAGACCTCTGAACAACATTTACAACAAGCCCGACATATCGTCCAACAGGTGCAAGGACGCGGCTCTGGTGCTGATGTTGCCGCCAGTTTGCTCGGTGGCGTCGTACACTACCAGATGCAACCACCCTACGCCCAACCCATTGATACTCAGCTTACTATTGCGCCGGTCTACTGCGGCTACAAGACACCGACCGCGCAAGTGATTAGCCATGTGGCGCAGTTAGCAGCCCAACAACCGCAACGCTACCAAACACTATATCAAACCATGGGAGACACTACCCGCCAAGCAATCAGCGCACTCAAACACCAAGACTACACCACCCTGGCACAAGCCATGAGCGCCTATCAACAACACCTACGCGATCTAGGCGTATCTGACGCCACCCTCGAGGCCATCATCACCGAACTTACCCAACAACCTGACATCCTGGCCGCTAAAATCAGCGGTTCCGGCCTGGGGGACTGTGTTATTGCCTTACTTAAGCAAGGTACAACAC
>JANQIS010000208.1 GCA_028282045.1 Gammaproteobacteria bacterium | reverse complement strand
GTGTTGCAGGTTCATTTTTACGTTTCCATAAAGCAGTGCCACCCCTGTGGCAACACTCAGCGCGCCTAAAAAACTCAGCATCCCAGATCCTACGGTTTTAAACGTGCTATCTTTTTTTCGTGTCACAACTCGCTCAGTTAAAGCCTTGTACTCACTCAGGGTCCCCTGTGGGTCAATAAGACCCGCCTTTGTTGTTGTTATGATATCGGTTAGGTTAGCAAGCTTTCTATCCCTTACACTTGATGAAATCGCTGAATATCCACAAGCAATGTTCTTAGCCTCTTCTACAGCATTTAATACATCTTGAGCGTACAACCCCAACAAATTATCATGCCCACGGTTATTTATTTCAGCTCTTAGCTCACGCACAGCCCTATCATATGGCGACTCTAACTCTTGCACGTATTGCGAGTATTTATCATTTTGATTCTGTGGAGAACCACATGGTTTATGGTGTTGAGCACTGTCTTGCCCACCTGGAGGTGCTGTGGGCTCTCTACGTATAGGTTTTACCCATGCTACAGGAGGTGTTGTAGGTGCGTGCATCTGATCTTCTCCATACTGTAGCCATGAAATTATTAATAGCATAATATATCTCAGGATCAATGCTAAGCCTAGTAAATTCCAGTGATAACACGATTGGTGCCAGTAAAAGCAAATATACTTAACTAGGATGATTTACAGAATGATTCTTTGCTGATTGGTCACTTTACATCGTGAAGATCATAGACTTTGTAAAGTATCAAACGTTATCATATTGATAATACCTATCACACTATTAGAGATGCTCATGCGCTACTGTCTTCATCTCGATGCCGCTCAGGCTATTCTTGATTGGCCCGCTTTACTATCCCACTGGATGCAAATTAATGAATATCATGATTGCTATATTCCCGCTCATGTTTTGGTGCAATTGGATGACTGTGAAAGTCTGGGTACGTTGATGGACATCTGTCATGTTGCCAAAACACCCAGCTATTTTGATTGCTCTGATCTCAGTATGCTCAATGAAGCGATGACCCACGCAGCGGCGCAAGCTATTGATGCAGTGATCGTAAGTAACTCAAGCTACTGGGATAATGCAATTAATCTGGAGGATATCCGTCTGGAGCCTTCCAACCATCCGGTGCGGTTTATCGATTTAAAAGCACAATACCATGATCTGCAAAGTGAAATGGAGCTATGTTACGACACCTTAATGAATAGTAGCCAGTTTATTCTTGGTAAAGCAGTGGAGCAATTTGAGCAGCACTTGCAGGATTATACCCAGGCGCCGTATGCCATCACTTGTGGCAATGGTTCCGATGCGATTTTGTTGGCTTTACTGGCAATTGATTTACAACCGGGTGATGAAGTCATTGTGCCAAGTTTTAGCTTTTACGCCACAGCAGAAATACCTGCTCTGTTAAAAGCTAAACTGATCTTTGTTGATATCCACGCTGATACTTATCTGATGGACCCAGATAAGCTGACACAAGCCATTACAGCGCGTACTAAAGCCATCATTCCAGTAAGTCTGTACGGCCAGCCTGCTGATATGCAGATGATCAATAGCATTGCAGAAGATGCCAGCCGGCGCTTTGGCCATGAGATTACAGTCATTGAGGATGCAGCCCAAAGTTTCGGTGCCACACTAGGTGATGAGCGTTCCTGTAATTTAAGCAAACTGGCTACCACCAGCTTTTTCCCAGCTAAACCACTTGGCGCTTATGGTGATGCCGGCGCAGTATTCACCACCGATAAAGACTTGGCTGAAAAACTCATTGCGCTACGTTTTCACGGTCAGACTGGCCACTATCATCATGACTACATCGGTATTAATGGCCGTTGTGATGCCCTGCAATGTGCTCTGTTGGATGTGAAGTTGGCACACTATCCAGATGAAATCATCAGGCGCCAACTCATTGCTCAGCACTACGATGAAGCGCTACGTGAGTTAGGGTTACAACCGCCGGCTATCAAAGTGGACCGAACCAGTGTTTATGCACAATACACCTTGCGTGTTACTCATCGCGATGCATTGCGTGAGTCCTTACAGGCTCTTGGCATACCTACGGCAGTGCACTATCCTACCCCTCTGCATTTACAACCGGCACTGAAACAATACGGCTATCAAGCTGGCGATTTTCCAGTAGCAGAACAGGCATGTCTGGAGGTAATGAGCCTACCGATTAGTGCTTATTTATCTGAAACGGATCAACATCGTGTCATTGAGAGTCTCGCCCAAAGTGCATCACTGATTAATTCACGCTAGAATGCCGGATAAAAATTATGGGGCTCCC
>JANQIS010000177.1 GCA_028282045.1 Gammaproteobacteria bacterium | reverse complement strand
CTTCTGCCGCTACTATGCCCAGGAAACTCGCGACCACTTTGCCACAGCACGTTCACTGCCAGGCCCAACTGGCGAACAAAACCAAATGATTTTACGCGGCCGTGGCGTTTTTGTCTGCATTAGCCCATGGAACTTCCCATTGGCCATTTTCCTTGGAGAAGTCACTGCTGCTTTGGCTGCCGGCAACACCGTGGTTGCCAAACCTGCTGAGCAAACCAGCCTGATTGCTACTGCCGCAGTAGAGTTAATGCACCAAGCCGGCATCCCTCGCGATGTGATTCAGTTAGTACCCGGTTCCGGCAGCAAAATAGGTAATGCCATGGTAAAAGACCCACGCATTGCCGGTGTTATTTTCACCGGCTCTACTGAAGTGGCCAAAACCATTCAACGTAACCTTGCCGAAAAACCAGGTGCTATCGCAACACTGATCGCCGAAACAGGAGGACAAAACTGCATGTTAATTGACTCCAGCGCCCTACCCGAACAGGTTGTTACTGACGTATTGAAATCTTCGTTCGATAGTGCCGGACAGCGTTGCTCGGCACTACGGGTACTGTATTTGCAAGAAGATATCGCCGATACTGTCATGACCATGCTCAAAGGCGCCATGAACACCTTATCTATAGGCGATCCATCGCTACTTACCACCGATGTTGGGCCAGTCATTGATGCCAAGGCCAAAACCAGCCTGCGCTCACACATCGACACAATGAAAAAAGCCGACAAATCGATCTATCAACTCAAGCTGCCCAAACAGTGCGACGAGGGTAGTTTTATCCCACCAACTTTAATTGAATTAGACAGTATTAGCGAACTTAAGCGTGAACAATTTGGCCCAATCTTACACGTCATCCGTTACCAAGCTAAGGCACTTGATCAAGTGATTGCTGATGTTAACAGCACGGGTTATGGACTGACTTTTGGTATCCACAGCCGTATTCAAGACACTGTTGATTACGTCATCCAACGTATTCATGCCGGCAACCTCTATGTAAACCGCAACATGGTCGGCGCTATCGTAGGTGTGCAGCCATTTGGCGGCGAAGGGCTCTCCGGCACCGGACCAAAAGCCGGCGGCCCATATTACCTGCCACGCCTGGCAACTGAACGCGTCATCAGTATTGACACCACTGCATCGGGCGGTAATGCCAGCTTAATGACATTGGAGCAGGACTAATCTGCGTCCTCTGTCAGATGACGAAAGAAGGCCACCTGAAAAGCCTACCAGATCAAGGCCGGAGATGAAAATTGCACAACGATTATTGTCAAAGTGAAACTGAAAGAAGGGAAAGAAAATGCTATTTGTTGTTAACCTAAGTTATCTCGATGTAGAAGCAGTAAAAAAACTGCGGGAAGAACATAGAGCTTATTTGAGAGTGCTTGCGCAAAAAGGCCACCTATTGCTTGCCGGCCCAAAAAAACCATGGACAGGCGGCTATTTTATTCTTCATGCAAAAACTCAGCAAGAACTCCAGGATATTATTGCTATGGACCCGTTTAGTCGTGAGCAGGTGGCAGAATATCATGTTGAGCAGTTTGAGCCAATTACCTATCATGAAATATTCAAAGACACCCATTTCTTATCGTGAAATCAAGGCGCTGTTATGCGACTTGATAACGTAATCCAGGATTGTATAGCATATTTTCTGGGCCCCCGTGGTCAAGGCCACGGGATGACGGCGAATGAAAGCACCGCCCCGTCATTGTGCCTACTTGATAGCGCAATCCAGTAATTTGTCCTGATAACTTTTATTGAGCACTCGGATTAACGACGCTATTTCAACAGTGCCATCGGCCGCAATTTCAATATCTTGTAAAAGTGAATTCGGTAATTCGAGTAAAAGTGATTGGTTGGCATCTTCTACGCCAAACTCTGAAATCAATCTAATCATTTCATCCCCTTTTTTATTTTATTGATATATGAAAAAACTATAGTGAAATATATGGGGATTAAATTACCTTGTCAAGGCTGATTTCAGAGAGTTTAACTATGATTCAATAACAGTATGTTTTATTTAAAAATTTTAAGAATTGCCCACCTTGGACAGTATGTCAAAACTTAGCTAGTATCATCGAATGGTTGCGGAATTGATAGTATTTTACTAATGCAAAAACAACAAATTCACGCCATTGTTGCTAAAAATCTAAAAAAGATTATGGGCCGTAATGGTATCACTTATCCTGAGTTAGCAAGACGCTGCCAAGTATCTGTTGGGATGATTAGCAAGATTGCCAATGGCCAAACCGGGATAACGATAAGCATGGCAATCAACTTGTCAAAGGGCTTAAATATTAATTTAGCTGAATTACTTGACGGGCTTAACTTTGAAGCAACAGGCTCTAAAGGTAAAGAAAATTCTGAGAAGGATAACACATATTTATCCATCGGTATTTTATCAATCAACAACAGAAGGGTTTGTTGTATTAAAGATGCTGCAAATCAAATAATAGGTCGCTCTGAACTGGAGGGTGGTCTTGATTTAGTTGAAACATCTAGCAGCCTGTTGTCATTGATACAAGAATCTATTTTTGAAGCGTTTCCAAGCAGCAAAATCGATAGTAATATTTTTAAACGTACCAGGCTTAACTTAGTGACGCAATCATACGAATTTGAAGAAACACGTCAAAAATTTGAGTATTTTGCTACGCGCCATTTTAAAGAAGTTATCATTATTCCCGATTGGCAAATTACTTTTTTGTCAGCTTTCGATGGTGGCGAAGGCATCGCACTGATTATTGATAAAGGTGTGTCACTATCTTATAAGCACGACGGTATACTACGTAAAATCGGTGGCTGGAAATTTCCGGTCTATGATTTGGGCGGCGAGAACTGGTTAGGGCTGGAAACAATAAGGCATACTGTTAAGGCAGCAGAAGGTTACGTTCCTATGTCCAACCTGGCACGTAATGTGTTATCAAAGTTTAATGGTAAAATAGAGCGCATTACGGAAACCTGTTTTAAATCACGTGACCCCGACGTGTATTGTTTATTTTGCGGGTTTTTATTGCGCTGCTACGCAACCCGTGAGCCTGTTGCTGTTGAGATCATTACCAAAGGTTTTGAAGCGATTAAGTCTTCGATTGATTTGGTAGATAAGACAATCGGTAAAAAGCACCCGATTACTTTAAATGGCTCCTTGGCTGATATCTACATGCCGTTTTTGGACAAATCGCGTTTAGTTTCACCCACTGACAGTATGCACAAGGCCAAACTGCTGGCGGGCATTACCGACGAGTTTTTAGCAAACCATGGTGTTACCTTGAAATCACTTAGTTTTTCAGCGCAAGGAGACTAATCGCAATAACTAACATTACAATGCTAAGTAACAGAGCAAGGTACTTTTTAGCACCTATGCCTTTAGTTTCTTGATACACACAGCCCCAACACTGCGATGCCAAAATAATCGACACCATAAAGGCCGGCCAGCCGATAATATGCTGACTGTGTGATAACCCACTCATACCAATACTATAGAGCACTAGTGAACCAGTAAAACATAACCCCATCAATGTAACTAATGCCAGATTCTTAAAGCTCAGGCAAAATGCTTTACCGGTGATATATGTTGTTGGTTGTTTGTTAGCCCGATATAGAAAACCAATAAACATAGGGATGCTCGCTGCCAACAGGAATGGCGGCCACACCCAATACGAATCCGTGTTTAAGCTCGATGATGGCAAATCAAAAGCCACTACCACAAAGGTAATATTTTGCAGGCCACTGGCAACACCGGCCATAATTGCCAATAGCCAGCCAAGGCGATAGATTTTATGATCATGTTGCGTTATCTTCGCTTCTCGCCCGGCAAAGTAATAGAGGATCAAGCTGCATAAAATTAGTATGATTGCTGCTGTGACCCAATAACCCTGTGATGTAAAAAGCGCAGAGCGCTCTAACACCACAAACATCGAACCGATGACAAGCCCAAGCCCTAAATTGATGGTGAAGCTCAACGCAATGCCAATTTTTTCAATGGCATAAGCAAAGCTAATTTGCCCCAAGCCAAAAACAGTACCACCAAATACCAAAAATGTAATATCTCGTAATGGCAGGGCCGTATACTGTGCAAAAGCATTTGGAAACACCACCAATAAAAACAGCCAAGGCATAATGGCGATACTGATAACGCTATGATACAGCCACATCTTTTCGTGCGAGCTATGCTTAAGATAACGTATAGGGATTACAAACGAACCGTTGATCAATCCGGCGGCAATAATAAAGGCTAAGCAGTCTTTAAATTCCATAGGCTCCTATCGTGTCCGGTAGCTGTTCCCAACGGTCGATGATGGCCATTGGGTTTGTTGTTTCCAATTGTTCGCGATTATGGGCACCAAATGAAACACACACTGTGGCGATGTTGGCAGCGTTTGCAAATAACACATCCGTGGTAGTGTCGCCGATCATAATGCATTCACAAGGAGCCACTTTAAAGTAATTCATTATAAAGTACAACATATCGGGTGCTGGTTTGGCCGTGTGCTCCTCACTGCAGCACGTTAGGTCAAACATGTCACCCAAACCTGTGTGCTGTAGCGCACTATCTAATTCTAATCTGACTTTAGAGGTTGCCACGGCAAGGTAAATGCCATGAGTCTTTAATCGTTGTAACGTTGATATAACGCCCGCAAACAAGTTTGCTTGGTAACATTCATGTTGCATCAAACTGTGAAACTCATTGCAGATCTGCCTTAGCGTACCAGCATCTATATCTGGGAAACAGGTCTGTATAGCAGTCTTAAAGCGAATGCCTAAAACAGCCCTTATTGTCTTTTCTTTTGGCCTTTTTAAACCGTATTTATCAGCAAGATAGTATTTACATGCGATGATTTGATTCACTGAATTGACAATGGTTCCATCCCAATCACACACAAGCAGTTTCAGTTTTGGCATTCACATACTCGTTTCTGGTTTCTAACACACTACACGGTACAGTGTGGGTGATCAGGTCAATATCGTGTTTAGTTAAGCCCATTTTAACCATGTTTTCAATTTGCCGTTTTACACCTTGGCTTCCGGCGGCGACAATATCTTCGTCTTGATACAGCAGGGTAGAGCCTTCGTGCATATGTAGTTTACGACCCGCCAAACGGTGGCTTTCGATAGAGTCGGTCATCATCAGCATGTTTTCAGCACCAACTAACTCCACTGTACGTTTTGCAATAGCCAGGTCAACATGCTCACCATCAAAGTTCATGGCGATTTTGACCAATCCTTGTTTAGCGTTGCGAATCATTGTGGCAGGAACAACCCCCAACTTTTCATCAATATTGTCAAGTGACCAACTATCAATATCTAATAAGGCAAGCTCTTCATCACGCTTTAATCGCTCCTGTGGAGTGCGCCAAGCATGCTTAAAATTATGGGGCATGTCATTATAGAAATGATCAGTAATCGTGGCTCCCTGCCCCCATTGTGCGACGATATCATAAACACTTTGTAATGCTTGTGCGGTTGCGATGGGATTATCTTTAGTAAAGTGGCCAGCAACAGGTAACACACCACCATTTAACAAGGTCTTTGTAACCCAGGCAATATTGGGTGCTGTTGACATTGGATCGCCTTCAATACCTGTTAATACAGCATCTGGCGAACAGATCACGTAAATTAAGCCATTTTTGCCATACTTAGCCAATTGCCGCCATTGCTGCTGTGTTGGTTGCCATACGCCTTTATGAGGAGTACCACCATGACTGGCAAGCAGCGGACCCTCTAAGCTCACACCTTCAATATGCTGGTAAAGACCAATCTTTTTACCCAGTGCAAAAAGATCCATGAAGTCCAAAAAGGCATTAAAATCACACTGTGGTAGGTACAGTGTCAAAATAGAACGGTAACACCGCTGTGATAATATATTTTCTATCTCTTGCAGTCTGATTTCTGCAATTTCAGTAAAATCAAAACGGCCAACTCCATGGCAATGTACATCAATAGCCTGTTTCAGAAGCCTTTTAACATTATTTGTTGAAGGGAGGTCTATGTTACTTTTCATTTTGATCACCCCCATTAATACTCTATACTTATCTCATTTGTTATGAATAGCACTACTAAGGGTAGCGTGTTAATTTAAGGTTTGTTGCCCTGCAGATATCATACCTCAAATTATAGGAATTTTTTGTCAAATAAACGCCACATTTAATGTAAAAATAGACTCTAACTTTATTTATTGATAAGAGCAAGAAAAACCACAGAATAGCTGTTTATCTTGTTTGTCAGTGTGATAGAGATTTCCATTATTACACTTTTTAGAAAAAAATGACATTCTTCGATATATATATCATAAAATCCATTACCAATCGGATTCATTGCCTGCACGTTCATCCCATGCAGCCGATCCACTTGTGCTTGCTCAATAGTTTTGGTTTGCTGTAGTTCTTGCAGTGTCTTGGCAATATCATGAGCTTCAGTGGCCACACCGGTTAGCTCAGTATCGACCTGGATAGTTTTTCTCAAGGAT
>JANQIS010000012.1 GCA_028282045.1 Gammaproteobacteria bacterium | reverse complement strand
GGTTAGCACCCGCCCTCTCAATTGTCAATGTGGCATGCGCTTCAAAACAAAGCCAGAGAATAGAGCTAACCCATTCTAAATTAATCCAGGTGAAATTGGCGAGAAGCTAAATCAAGCGGTTGCATACGGTGGGTCACCAACACCACCGTTTTATCTGCTAAACAAGGTTTCAAATCTTCAATTAACTGGCGTTCGGTTTGATAGTCCAACCCTTCGGTCGGCTCGTCTAGCAGCCACACTGGCGCATTCTGGCAAAATGCTCGAGCGATAGCAACACGCTGGCGTTGCCCGCCCGATAACATGGCACCGTGTTCTCCTAACCAAGTATCCAGGCCTTGGGTTAGCCCTTCAAACCAAGGCAATAGCTGGACCTTTTCAAGTGCCTGCATGATCTGTGTATCAGTGATTGCCAGGTTAAAGACACTAACATTATCACGCAGCGTCGCTTGGAATAGATGCGGATATTGGCCAACCAATACAACCTGTTGACGTAATTGTTGTTCTGGAATTTGTTCAATATCACAACCTGCCAACCTTATTGTACCTGCTTGTGGCTCGTTAATACGAGCCAGCAGATGCAGCAATGTGGTTTTACCTGCACCACTTGGACCAACAATAGCTACACGCTCACCTTGCTTAATCTGCAACGAAAATTCAGTCAGCACTGGAGATTGTCCAGGGTAGGCAAATGTAACTTGGCTAATATCAATGCCTTGTGTCATATCCAGATGGCAATTGGTTGTCCTAAACACTACTGCTGGTTGCGCTGCTGCAAGGGTTTTAATGTTATGTATAGCCGTGGCGGTCTCGCCCCATTGTTTAAACGCACGCGGCAATGCCATCACTGCTTCAAACGCTGCCATGGTACCGAGCACCATTAACGCGATCAAGGTTCCGTGATAAGCACCATGATAACTGTGCTGTGTCGCCAACCACAGTACCCCGACTAAAGTGAGGCCGGCAAATATAACAAACAACGCATTACCCCAGCCTTCTACATAAGCCAAACGCTTCTCAGCTTGATAGAGCTGATGCTGTAGCTGCGCCATCCTCTTATGGTACTGTCTTGTGCGATGGAAGACCAACTGTTCTGATAGGCTTTGCAAACCTATCACAGCCTGTTCACGCAAACGCTGACGCTGTTGGGCAACACATCGGCCTGCGCGGCGTCCCAATAACAATGTCACCAGAGGCAAAGCAAAGCCACTTATCACTAACATACACACCACCCACACGCTGACCCAAAGATCATACCATGAGAAAAAGTAGCCCACTGCAATGATAACCAACACTGCCACGACTAATGGTGTTACTAATCGCAAATATAAGTTATCTAAAGCTTCAATATCTGCGATCAAACGGTTCAGCAAGTCACCACTGCGATAACGAATCAAATGCGCGGGTGCTAGTGGTTCGATCATGTCATATACACGCACGCGCAAGCTGGTTAAAATTTTGAAAGTCGCCTGATGCGTGACCACACGCTCTCCATAACGCGCCACAATACGTAATAGCGCAAACAGACGCACCCCTGCCGCCGGTAAAAAGTAATTAAATTGGCTTGCCCCCAGCACGGTTAAACCAGCAAAACCAGCAGCCGTGATAAACCAACCTGATAGTGAAAGTAGCGCCACACTGGCTGCCAAAGTAACCAAGGCCAAAGCCAATCCGCAAAGTAGCGTCCACTTATGCCGCCACCACATGGTTACAAATAAACCTTTCATACCTCAAGCTCCTGGCGCATCGCCGGCAAGAGTAACTCTCGAAACAGACCAGACTGCCTTTGCAATGCTGTGAATGTTCCTTGCTGTACACAACAACCCTGATCCATCACCCAAATATCGTCCACCCAGGAAAGTGCTGAAAGATTATGTGTTACCAGAATAACCAGTTTGTCACGGCTTAACTGCTCAATCTGAGCCATCAATTGGGTTAATGTATCACCATCAAGACTGGCGGTAGGTTCATCAAGAATCCAAATCGGTGCCTCTTTGAGCACCATGCGTGCCAGTGCAACCCTTTGCATCTGTCCACCTGATAAGCCGATGCGCTGCTCATACAATGGTGTAGCCAAGCCTTGCGGCAAAGCACTAACAAATTCTGCTGCACCTGCTAATTGCAAAGCCTGCCAGCATTGTTGATCATCAGCCTGTGGGTTGGCCATGAGTAAATTATCGCGAATGGTCGCCTCCGGTAATCGTGGTTGCTGGCCAAGCCAGGCAATTTGACTAAGCCATTGTGTGCGATCTACTTGAGCCAGGTTTACCTGATCAACATATACTATGCCTTGTTTCGGTGCCAAAAAACCTAACAACAAATTGGTCAATGTCGATTTCCCTGCCCCACTTGA
>JANQIS010000148.1 GCA_028282045.1 Gammaproteobacteria bacterium | reverse complement strand
TTCAATAATACCCCGACCCAAGTGATAAGCATTAGGCAAGTGGCTTTTGATAAATTCTGCTTGCTCTCGCACGTCGACTAAGATGGGGCATTGACCATTATCGATCAGCGTATTAACTTCATCAGTAGTAATTTCTGGTACGCGGGTACGCGCATCGTCACACAAGGCTTTAAAATCTTCAGAGTGTTGCATGGTCATTTAATGGCTGAATTCTAATAGGGCTATCATAGCGCAAAGTCATACATGATGACACCATCAGGCGTCACTTTCAGATAACTGCCATGACTGTGCCAATCGCTCATCACATAGCGCACACCATGGTGATGCCAATGTTTGGCGTAACGGTGGGTGTGGCCATGGATAATGCGTGACACCCGATGGGTAACAAAAGCCTGTTGTGCAGCATCAGGATTAACATCCGCCACATGGCCGACATTGATGGGGCGCTTTGGATGGTCAACATGGGGGTTACTATTGCGTAGCTTGGTCGCAATCCAGCGGCGCCAACGCAAGGGGCAATGACAAAATAACCATTGTAGCCAGCGTTGGTTTACCACCTTGCGATAACGTTGGTAGCCGATATCATCAGTGCAGAGGCTATCGCCATGTACCAGTAAAGTTGGTGTGCCATAAAAGTCTACTACACTCGGGTCGGGCAAAAACTGTGCCGAGCAGGCACTCAGTAAGCGCTTACCCAATAAAAAATCTCGATTGCCATGCATAATATACACTGTAGTACCATATTGTTGCAATGAGGCCAGCAAATCAATCACGTGTTGATGCAATGGTGTCAGGTCGTCATCACCAATCCAAAATTCAAAGAAATCTCCCAGAATATAAAGTTGCTGTGCTTGAGGGGCTACGTGTTCAATAAACTGCTCGAACAGTGCTATAGCCTCAGGGCGTGCCTCAGTTAAATGCAAATCGGAGATAATAAGGGAAAAAGGGGCGGGTTGCTTCATATCGCTATATCATCAATGCTGCAAGTACGTCACGGCCTTCGCTGGCCAGAATATTATAAGTGTGACACGCTGCATCCGTTTGCATGATCTCAACACCAATACCATGTTGATAAGCATGTGCCAGTATGGCCGCGTCGGGGAACTCATGCGTTTTGCCCGTGCCCAGTAAAATTATTTTAGGGCCCATGCTGACGAGTTGCTCAATATGATCAGCCGTTAAATCATTAATAGTGTTAACCTGCCAATCACTAATCAGTTGGTCCTGATACACCACGATACTATGTTGATACTCACCATGGTTCAAGCTGAGCTTGCCAGGTTGGTAGGACTTAATGAAGTAGTCGGCATTTGGCCGCTCCAATGCTATATTCATGAGCACACTAAAGCAGATAACATTAATAACATTATGGCCAATCCCACTGATAAAAGCCATGGCTTGCAGGCTGACCCTGTGCCGTTCAAGGTGGCGCAAAATGGGATTTATTGTTTAGATCCGGCTATGTTGTCACTCACACTTGATGAAGCACAGCAATTGTGTGACGCAATTAACAAACTACTATCAGGGGATGATATTAGCTTATGCTGCGATAACAACCCATTAGCGTGGCGGTGCCGGGTCAATCAACAGCCACATTTAAGTACCACGCCGCTGCACAAAATAATCAACAAAGAAATCAGCCCTTACCTGCCTCGAGGTGAAGATGCTGTTCTTTGGCGTCAGCGTATGACCGAAATCCAAATGTTGCTACATACCCACCCCGTGAATCAACAACGCCAGCAACAAGAGCTGCTAACGGTTGATAGTGTGTGGTTTTGGCGCCGGTATTCATGGTGGCCGTGGCGATGAGTGAGGTGATTGAAGTACGTCAGCGTCCGCTTGATCAATCGGCCTATGCCCAATGTCAGGCACGAGGTTGTTCAGAAGTCGTAGCGCGGGTGATTGCCGGACGGTGGCAGGAGCAGATGGGTGTGGAAGGTGTGATTGATCCACGTTTAAGTCAGTTAGACTCACCCTTTACGCTTAAAGATATTGATCGGGCAGTGAAACGGATTATCCTTGCAATCGAGCAGGGCGAAATTATCGCCCTTGAGACAGATCATGACTGTGATGGTCAAACCAGCCATGCAGTATTGTATGTAGCATTAACGGAAATTTTAGGGTTCTCATCAGAGCATATCCAATCCTATATCGGCCACCGTATGCAAGAAGGTTATGGTTTATCTGAAGGTTTAGCTCAGCGTATTTTAGCAGCAGACCCACGCCCTGGTGTGGTGATTACCGCCGATAACGGTAGTGCTGATGAACCGCGTATTGCCCAGCTCAAGGCTGCCGGAATTGATGTCATTGTCACTGATCATCATACCATCCCGGCAGAAGGTATCCCTAAGAGCGCCTATGCTGTAGTGAATCCAACACGGCCGGATTGTGAATATGCTGATCGCTATATTGCCGGTTGCATGGTGGCCTGGTTATTAATGGCGGCAGTACGCCGGCGCATGATTGAAGTGGGCTTGCTCACTGCGCAAGCACCACCGATGACCGAAGTGCTTGATTATGTGGCTGTGGGTACGGTGGCGGATTGTGTCAGCCTCTCGCGTAGTGTTAATAACCGTGCTGTGGTGCGTTATGGCCTGCATAAAATTAACCAAAGCCAACGTCCTTGCTGGCAGGCAATTCGACCACTATTGCGCCGACCGCATATGAATGCTGAAGATTTAGGGTTTACCGTGGGGCCACTGCTCAATAGTGATGGGCGTTTGGCCGATGCATTTGGTTCTGTCAATTTCTTACTCTCCGGTAGCCTGAGCGAAGCGGGTCCCTGGGCACAGCGCTTATGGGAACAAAACCAGTCGCGTAAAGCCATACAAAAAACACTGGTACAACAAGCAACACAGCAGGCACAGCAACAAGTGGCGGCAGGGCAGTGGAGTATTGTTGCCTGGTTGCCAGAAGGCCATGCTGGTGTGCATGGCATTGCGGCCAGCCGCATTAAAGATCAGTTTGGCCGGCCAACCATTTTATTCTCTCCTAAAATCAACCAGGCCGATATTATTACCGGTTCGGCGCGCAGCATTGATACTTTGGATATGCGTGAAGCTTTGCAGCATGTGGCAGATCATAACCCTGGTTTATTAGTGAGCTTTGGGGGACACCAAGGTGCCGCCGGAGTAAGCATACGTCTGGCTGATTTGGATTTGTTTAAAACCGCCTTTGAAACGGCAGCACGTTATCAACTGTGTGCTGAAGATATTGGTCCTGTGTTGTGGACTGACGGCGTATTACCTGTTGAAACGCTGTCTTTGACGTTGGTGGATGAGCTGCACGCCATCGGGCCGTATGGACGTGAATTTGAACCACCGTTATTTGAAGGTAAGTTTACGGTCAATGAAGTACGTATGGTCGGCGCTGATCAGATCCATGCACAGCTTATGCTAGCACATGAATCACACTGTGTGCGTGCCATTTGGTTTAATGCTTGTGAGCCAGGGCAGAGCATTGTCATTAAGCCGGGTGATCAGGTGAATGCTGTGTATCAACTGACGGATAATTATTTTCGTGATCAGCGTAGTTTACAGCTACAGTTAACGTATTGTGAGCGTGATGATGTTAAGTCGTAATGATGCCTTCAATCGCCATACACACTGGCCTGATGCTTGTTATCAAGTCATTGATACACTCGGTATGCGCTTGTTAGAGCGCTTGGCGGCGGTCAAGTATAAGCCCGGTGTGATTCTCGATGTTGGTAGTGGTACCGGCGCTATGACCCAGCGGTTAAGCGCGCAATATCCCAAAGCGCGGATTTATGCACTGGATTGGGCGCATCAACGCAATAGAGTAATGATGTCAAAGTCAAAACGTTGGTCGCGGCGCATTCATGCTCTTACTGCCCATATGCAACATATTCCTTTGGCCGATAATAGCGTTGATTTACTTTTTTCCCACTTGGCATTGTATTGGTCGCAGCACCCCGGGGCAGTTATGAGCGAGTGTCAACGGGTGCTCAAACCTGGCGGTTTGTTGATGTTTACTTCCTTAGGCCCTGATAGTTATCGGGAGTTACGTCAGGCCTGGGTTGAGGTAGATACCCGACCACACGTTAATGTGTTTTTGGATTTGCACGAATGGGGTGATGCTATGCTCGCAGCCGGTTTGCAAGATCCGGTAATGGATGTCGAGCGTTTGACGGTAACCTATCAAGATGTGGCAACCATCTTGCAGGATTTACACTTGTTAGGCCAGACCAATCGTCACCCGCAGCGCCGGCGTGGTTTAATGGGCCGGCAACGTTGGCGGGCGATGCTGGCAGCGTATCAACATTTACAATTACCAAATGGCCTGTATCCGGTTTCACTGGAAGTGAGCTATGGTCATGCTTGGGGAGGTGATGTATCAGTGCCTTTACAGCGTGTGAATAACGAGGGTGAGGTATTAGTGGATGTCAGTATATTAAAAAACTAAAATTATTTATGTATTGCTTGTGTTTAACTGTTTGTTTAGGGTGGGCCTTAAGTGTGTGAATAAAGGTTAAATTTATATGAACGGGAGGGCACTGACACAATTTAGAGAAAGTTTGAATTGGTTAGAAACGCAGAGTCAGATTATTATCAATGCGCTTGAAGATAAACAGTTAGAGTTAAGCAAATGTGATTCACTTAGAGACTGGTTAAGATGTTATAGCGTGCAGGGATTGGAGATCGTTTTTCCGGACAAAGGACAATACCAACCGCCAAACGTCAGCGAAAAAACAATAACACCGGATGATGTGCAAGCGTTAATTAGCACTTTTCAAGCGCATGGTGTAAACCGTGAGGTTGCAGAGTTTTTACTGGACTACGCCAGAGTAGATGGCATTTGTGGGCTGGGTATGTCAGCTTTCGAAGAATTTTTGATGGCCCTTCCCAAAGGTACGGCGAGTTTTGAGGGAACTGATAACCGTTGGGTCATACCTCCGACTTTTGCAATCTCAGCCGATGGTAATATCGTTTATACAGAAAGCTTTACTGGCACTGTCGAATGTAAGGGAAGAAAATTTGAGGTTTCGCTACAGTGTACTGCTAATGTCTCTGCTGATACTAAAACCATAACCTGGCAGCATGTTAGTGGTACAGGGTTTGACGCACTTAATGCGGCAATACTTCAGGCTGTGGGTAACAACGATAGTGACTATCAACATGCCTTAGATCTCATTGATAGCAGATATCGGCAGATTCAGCAATCTCGTCAACAAATAGAAAACGAATTACACCGCTGGGAATTGACAAGTGAAACACCACACAAGTGGGATCCGCAAGATGGAGACTTTAGTTATAAAGATTTCTTTTTGTGTTCCAAAAGCCTAATGGATAATCTGTGGACAGAAATAAATAAGGCAACTTTATCTGCTCAAGATAGATCTGCCTACCTACAATTACATGAGCTGTTATGCTCGGCATTTCTTGAAACTGCGACCCAATTCAATAAGGTGGACGATGCTGTGGGAGTTAACACTGCAAAGATAGAGGCACAATATGAACCGTCTGAACAATTTATTACCCATGTCGGGAAACAATGGTCAACCCTTGAGCCTGTTATTGATCGTGTACAAATGCGTATGCAAGGCAAGAACCCTGATGCATCGAGCTTTCTGGAAAAAATGATAGATAAGGTAATATCTCTATTTAGAAAGAATCACTTCAGCCCTGATGTGACGCATTATACTTCGGTATTTTTTGATCGGTACTGTGTCCCTGGTGCTGAAGCCGCTCTTCAAGCAGGGCCAGCGCAGGGAGGATAGTCATAATGTCATTGAGGTACTAATTGGCAAGTATTCAGGCTAGACAGCGCTTGGCTGACTGCCTACCATACGTAACAAATAGAGAGTAACTAAAGGCTCAACCTCATGAAAGGCATTTTTTCGTTTATCGCATTTAGCGCCATAACTACCTGCAGCGTTGCGGCGACAAGCGTGCAACCTCCTGCATCGCCGGCAGGCAAAACGCCGCCAGCCCATGCTGCTGCCAAAACGCCAACAACACCTGCCGCACCCGCAGCGTTTAGTGATGGCAAACCACCATTGAATCAATATGGTGCTGTTGATGTGAATGCCAAAGTGCCCTACAACGT
>JANQIS010000113.1 GCA_028282045.1 Gammaproteobacteria bacterium | reverse complement strand
GCTGGAGTCGCACCGAATAAATTCCTGGCCAAAATCGCCAGTGATTGGCATAAACCTAATGGGCAATTTGTCATTACGCCCAAACAAGTTGATGCTTTCATGCAGCCATTGCCGGTTAAAAAGCTCTTTGGTGTAGGTAAAGTCACGGCAAAAAAACTCGCCGCGCTGAACGTTGACACCTGTGGTGATTTGCAGCGCTTTGCTATGGCGACATTGCTCGAGCATTTTGGTCGTTTTGGCAAACAGCTCTATTATTATGCCCGTGGTATTGATGAGCGTGCGGTAAACCCTAATCGTATTCGTAAATCGGTGAGCGTTGAGTTAACCTACCCTGAAGACCTCGACACACTTGAAGCTTGCCTGGCTAAATTGCCTGAGCTACTGGAAAAACTGCTGCAACGCTTACAGCCTTATCAAGATCGCACTATCCATAAGCAGTGGGTCAAAGTTAAATTTGATGATTTTGGCCAAACCACCATGGAATGCATCAGTACTGCACCTGAATTAGCACAATACCAAAGTCTATTAAAGAACTTGATGGCCCGCAGCCACAAGCCCGTTAGGTTGATTGGTATCGGAGTGGCATTTGAAGAGCATAACGCTAAAGACTCTCAATTGATACTAAAAGGTTTTTAAGTACCACCGTATCATACTCGAAGTATTTTGAATTCAGGCGCGGCGCAAAAAGTTTGAATCCACCCCAGTGTGGGTATAACCTGGATATTCATCATATTGCACAGGTAAGCGGCTATAGATCAGACCGCTGCACCTTGGCTATCAAAAAAAAATACCTTACCGGTTTTCAAGTTGTGCATGGCGCCCACCAGCATAATTTTGTGATCATTGACTAAGTCGGCAATATCATGACTGTGTGAAATGACATAGTGCATTTGATTGAGGACATTTTGCCTGGCAACAGTATCAACCGTTTTAGCGCTATCACAATTGAATGGATGACCTACTTGGCGCTTGACTATGTCCACTGCAGGTTCGATCTGCTTTAATAGTCGATCGAGTGCCGGCATACCTGTAGGTTTGCCCTGGCAAGCTGCTGTCACAGCACCGCAATTAGTATGCCCCATCACGACGATCAACTTAACACCAGCATGCACCGCGGCAAATTCCATGCTACCTAAAATATTCGCATCAGCAACATTGCCTGCCACTCGGGCGACAAACATATTGCCAATACCTTCATCAAATAAGTAATTAGCCACACTGCGTGAATCTACACAGTTAAGGATAATCGCTAAGGGATGCTGCCCTTGTTCTGCAGCAACATAAGCACTTTGCATGTGTCCCTTGATCATCGAGGCATCTGTCACAAAACGCTTATTGCCTGACTTTAAACGCTCGAGCACTTGCTCAGGCGTAATACTTTGTTGCAATGTCGCAGTAGAAGGTATAGCAGAATCGGGCATGGTGTAGCGAATCCAATATCACGGTAACAATGGCGACGATGATACCTTCTTTAGCCATGCTTTCTCAAGGGATTGACTTAAAATCGGCATATAACCTTTACCTAGGCATTTCATCATGTCACTTGACTCTCATCCCCAAAGTAGTGTCATATCTGTGTGTTATCGGCCACATAAATATCGCTATGCAGCAGCTCATCATAAGCCATATATCGCATCCCCACACGTTGGGCCACCACAGCAGAGGCTTGATTCTCTGGTGCGATAGTTGCCACAATTGAGTCAAAACCCAATTGGCTAAACCCCACCTTCATACACGCTTGCACTGCTTCTGTGGCATAACCTTTGCCTGCAAACCAGGGCCAGATCATATAACCTAACTCCGCGTAACCATCAAAGCCTTTGATTGATTCAGCCAAGCGACGAAATCCAACGTAACCGATAATATCACCTTGATCACGCCCAAGTACCCGGTAATAGCCAAAACCATCGCGCTGCCAGCTATCAATTAAGTTTTGTGCACGGGCTTGGAGCGCTTCATCAGTATATTGGTGGCCCATCAAAATATAGCGCATCATATCAGCATCATGATAGAGTTTGAGCAATTCTGGAAGGTCCGCCTGGGTCAATGGTATCAAGCTCAGGCGTTCTGTTGTAAGCATCAAATCTAGACGAGCTGCGTCGGTTGATTAGTGGCCAGCACGACCAGGTCGGGCACATTCACATGGGCTGGTCGAGTCGCACAAAACAACACTGCCTCAGCCACATCATCCGGTGTCATTGAGGTGAAGCTCTCATAGGCTGCTTTTGCTCTTTGCCCGTCACCTTTAAAACGCACCAGGCTAAATTCTGTCTCACATTGACCTGGCGCCACATCCGTCACTTTAACACCTGTGCCAATACATTCCTGTGCCAGTGAACGGCTAAGCGCTTTAACCGCATACTTGGTCGCACAGTAAACGTTGCCTTTGGGGTATGCAAAACGCCCGGCAACCGAGCTAATATTAATAACATGACCTTGTTTGCGCGCCAACATGCCAGGCAGCAATGCCTTTGTCATATACAGCAAGCCCTTGATATTAGTATCAATCATCTGCTCTCAGTCATCGACATTGCCTTGAGCAATTTCGGCTAGTCCAGCCGCCATGCCTGCGTTATTTATCAAAACATCTACTGCTTGAAAAGCTTCTGGCAAATCTGCCATGGCACGAACCACAGCCTCATAATCCCTGACATTCAGGGTCATAGGGTAAACCCGAACACCATACTCCTGCTCCAACTGTTGTTTTAACACCTCCAGTCGCTCACTGCGCCGACCAGTAATAATTAAATGCGCACCCTGTGCGGCAAATTGCTTGGCACAACTGGCCCCTATACCACTGGTGGCACCTGTCACCAAAACAATTTTATCTTTTAACTTCATGATTGCACCTCTTGTAATCTGGCCACGTAACGCGCCAGCATATCCACTTCAATATTGACCTGCGAGCCCACCTGATAAGTATGAAACAACGTGTTTTCGTAAGTGTGCGGGATGATCATCACTTCAAATTGATTACCCTGCACGGCATTCACCGTCAGGCTTACGCCATCAACACAGATCGAACCTTTCTGAGCAATAAATTTGGTTAACTCCTGAGGGACTTCAAAGGTAACCTGCCAACTGCGGGCAGCTTCCTGCAGCGCGACAATTTTTGCCAAACCATCAACATGACCACTGACAATATGTCCACCTAACGGCGTGCTGGGCGTCAGTGACAGCTCTAAGTTTAGTAATGCTCCGATTTGAATGTCAGCCAATGAAGTACGGGCTAGGGTTTCTACTGAAACATCGACACTAAAGCTATGGTCAGTTTTACTAATCACGGTTAAACAAACACCATTAACCGCAATACTATCACCAATGTTAACCTGTACCAATGGTAAAGCGGCAGCCTCAATGGTAATACGCCGATCACCACCAAGATCTTCAATCCCCAAAATAGTACCTAAGGCAATAATAATACCAGTAAACATCTAGAATCATCTCCATTTAAAAATATTACATTTTAAGTTCAACTCGGCGTTGTTGCATGGCGAGAGTTGCAATAGATGCGAATGTGGCCTTTGCTACCTACTTTCCACCTCCTACAGAAGAAAATGGGCAAACAAAAATACCGCATTCGCAATTGGTCAGAGTATAACAAATCATTAGTTCAAAGAGGAAGCATAAAAGTTTGGCTCAGTGAGTCAGTACTTAATAATTGGCATTATACAGGTAATCGTAAACCTGAAGGCAAGCAAAGCTATACAGGTCTTGCTATAGAAACAGCATTGATCATACGTATAGTATATACTACTACAACACATGCAAAAGCGTTACTATAAATTTTATCCTAAATTTTGACGTTATTCATGAAACGTATTTTATGCTACGAGGACTCGAACACTTGGGGTTTTGACACCGAACATTTCTTTAAGTCGGGTGAAATAGCTCGAATCAAAGCACCTTGGCCTGAACTATTATTAGCCAGCGATAGCAAGTGGCAAATACTGGTTGATGCATTAAACGGAAGAACAACTTGTTTTGATGACCCTGAATGGCCAAACCGCAATGGTTTAACCCAAATAAAATTGGCGATTGAGAAACATGCCTCACTTGATGTTATTATTTTGATGCTCGGAACCAATGACCTAAAATGGAAATACCATAGGACCTCTAAAGATATCCAAAGTGGTGTTAGCCAATTAATCCGGTCAATTAAAGCAGATAACTCAGAGCTAGGACAACCTAAAGCTCCCCAAATATTAATAATCGCTCCTTACGACATAACAGACGA
>JANQIS010000109.1 GCA_028282045.1 Gammaproteobacteria bacterium | reverse complement strand
TAGTTACTCCATTAACATAAATCGCTCTCAACACCACGAATTATATACGTTCTAATAGCTTAATCTATGGATGAAATTAATTTGACGACACCCTCTAGTCGTTTTGCCGGTATTATCAGTAATCTTCAACGTGATATCATAAGAGCCGCCTGGAAAATTAGTGGTATCAAGAAAGTGCTTACCCGCATTGAAGCTTTGCGCTGAGATGAGCTGGTTGTTGCGATATACTGATACTTTAGCCGGTAGCGGCAGATATAATTCCACCGGCGAGCCTTTTACCGTATCCAGCGACGGCGCTATGCCATAGTTACGCATCTCATAACCCAACATTTGCTGGCTACTGATAAAGTCACCGGTATCCGGAGTGAGCATACCAAACTGATACAGTACCCCGTTCTGATAACGCGCCACACTCGCCTGATTAAATGCCATCGTATTGCTTTCACTGCTCGAGGCACCACTACTGGCAGTGGTTTGACTATGGTTAAAGCTCCAGCTTTGGCTCAGGCGGTTATTGCCATAGCCCAAAATGGTGTCATTATTCAAACTATATGCACGGCTATCCTGGGTATCGGTTAGGGCAAAATGGTTTTCCAATAACACCGAAAAACCCGCATCCGATGGTGGTAACTTATGGGTAATTTCACTGGGTGGTTTAATAAAATTGGGATTAACAAATACTGCCAGACGATAGCTGTCTTCATCAAAAATCACCCCAAACAGCTTGGGGTTTAACGGCGTGCAAAATGGATTTTGATGGGCACACACTTTATCGGTATTCAATGGGTGTGGCTGCTTGATCGCGGCAAATAATTTTTGCTCGGTTATACCATGTTTTAAATATGGTAATAATACTTTAAATAAACGCTTTGTATTTTTAAAAGAAATAGAATTCATATCATAATTGACAATAAAATTACCAATTAAATCACCAAGAAAGTAAACAGAAACATAGGTCGTTTGCTTCACATTTAATTCTGCATCACTAAAGCCTGGCGGCGGACCGGGTTTTTGCACAAAAAGCGGCTGCTTATCCTGAGTGCTTTTAAGTGGTGTCGCAGCAATGCCGGCAGCGCTGAGAACAGCCAATGCTATACCTAGAACCACCCTGTTGCGTGGCAAGCATTGTAATATGTAATCACTATAACCAGACAAGTACTGTCCCCTGATTCGGTTGTTAAGCATAAGAAGCCATTGACTATGACTAATATTTGCCACGTGAAACCCGGATTGCGCTATCCAGTAGCACAATGACGATGATGTTATTTGCATTCCCGTGCTTTCACTCATCATCCCCTGCGGTTTCTCGTTCTATCATCCCACGGCACCTTGCTCCGTCATCCCGTGGCTTGACCACGGGATCCAGCCAAACGCACAACGCTTTAAATCGGCTTTTCCCCTATCTGGATTGCGCTATCCAGTAGCGCAATGACGGTTAAGTAGTAAACCAACATTAAATTCAAAGGCGCCATTCTAACCCAGCACGTGCTATTTTAAAAGTATTTAACCTTTAATACTCAATATAAATTAACATTAAAAATGACACTCTTTAATAATTTTAATTTATAAAATATAAATCTTATTAATATTTGACGTTTTACTTGCTTCAAGCAACGCGATATTAATATAATCATGCGTTATTGCGAACCCAATATTATTTGATGAGGTTAGCGCATTTGCATTGTAGGGGCACTGCCCTGCTTAAGAGGAGAAAGTTATGGCATTTAATGGTAAAGATGGCGGCCAAGGCAATGATGAAAGCAACCAAAGTAAGCAAAAACCCTCAGGACCAACCCCTAGTAAAAAGGTAGAAGTTGTTGTTACACCAGGGAGAACAACAGCCAGCCGTGCTGCTGCAAGCTCAAGTGCCGCGACAAGGACAAGATCTGCTACACTACACCGCCAGTCTGTATTACCCACTACCGCAGCAATTCACCAATCGAAAAAGCCACCCAGACCTGCTGCGTCTGGCCCACGACCACTGGTGCCACCGACAGCTTTTAAGGAAACAGCTAAACAAACCGCTCATCTCGGCGGCTCACCGGTTCCAGGTCATCGACCCCCTCAACCACGTACTCCGGCACCGCTATCCACTCAGGTTGGTCATGATACCAGCCCTGTCAGCTCACCTTCAGCTCATTCAGCAGAGATAATCAGCGAGTTACGCCAAAAGCTAACGGAATTAACAGGTAAAGCTAAACAATTAAGTCAAAAACCACAACTGACTGCAAATTACTTCTACCAGGTAAAGGCACTATGGCAAGACATTGCCGCAACCCGTTATTTAATATGGCGCACAGAAAATCCAAGCCACACTCAAAAGCAAGACGACTCATTCATTCAACTCATCAAAGAATACTCCATTCAAGGTATGAAAGGGATGTATAACAGCATGCTGACAACTGAAACCTTACAAGGCCAATTTGATGAGGAGCTGGAGAAAGCAAAGACAAAAGAAAAAGCCCTACCCTTATTTGAACTGGCGCGGCGTATTGTGATACGTCATACTATTAATGAATGTGGCGACTTATCTGCTGCCACAGCTTCTGACAGTATGTTGGAAACGTTAAAAACAACCGGCTCCTCAACACCGAAAACACCAGAGCGCCTGCGTGGTGCCACTGTCACTCAGCAACTTTTAACATTAACACCGAGCGCTCAAGATCATTATAAGGAGCTGCTAACACAAATACGCAATAAATTAAAATTATCGCTTACAGAAAAACAGGAATTTGAACAACAAGCAAAGGCCAAACTCCTGACAACAACAACCGAAAGCACTACAACAGAGACAAATGTACCAACGCATCTGCAGGCAGCACCCATCAGCGGTGATGCCTTAAATGCACTTGGTTGGGAACTCAGCCTGACCGATGAGGAGGAGAAGCGCACATGCCCTGTCAGCACAGCAGATCGTATCACTGTTAAGCCAGCGGAGTTGCTGATGACAGTAGATTACAAAAATCGTCGCGTCCAAATAGACGGCGGCTATCCGGCACTGTGCACAGCATTTGAAGACAGGCCTGAGTTAATCGCTCCCGGGGAAACACTTAAGTTTACGATTAGTGTGGAATCAGGGTCAGTGACTAACACGACAACCGTGGACCTTGCTTTCCCTGAATTTAATTCAAAGCTCACCCCCGACACTGAAGAAGCTGACATGCAGTTGCTATCCACCCTGGCTACCGGCACTGTGCTGGGCCATATCAGTGGCTTTCCTTTTGCAGATGCTGAGCATCCGCACGCCCAACTGAACCTAAAACTGTCTTCTGAAGTTGAGGGTAATAATGCTGCAGCGGATAAGGCGTTAGACCATGCCATTCAACTGCGGTTTAACGAAAAGAAAGATTATTGGGAGGTGGTCATCGTTGACCATGATGAATTTGCCAAGGCACAAACAGCAGGGCTAAAGCAATTTACCTGCCAGGTGATTCACCGCCGCTTTGACAACCGGCAAATCATCCATGAAATACCGACGGTGACGCTGCAATGTTTTACAGCAGCTCAAGATAAGCATGACGATGTTGCTGCGGCGTCACAAGCTGAAACAGTCATTACCCCCCTGATCACGCCGGTCCGATCGCCGAGATAGAGATGACTGCCGGTACACCTGTTTCAATAGGTTCACACCGCTTTGCAGTTATAGGTAAGGCAGCAGGTCTGGGACTGCATGTCACAACGGTTAAAGGTTCTGCCGCCGCTGCTGCCAGCGCGAGCACACTGCCAGCAAACGTAGCAATCTCAATACCTGACACACAACATTTTATTCACCAATTAGCTCAGCGCGAGATTAAACCCGGAACTGAATTAGACATCAAAATTGCTTGCCTCACCACTGCTGATGCTGACACTGCCACTGTTAAGATGCCTTTGCCTGTTATCACGCCGCAGGTGGATTTTGCCGTCGTACCATCTACACTTTTCCTGGATACGGCCACCGGCGCCCGCTTAGCAAGCACAAAATTGGCGGAAATAACCGGGTTTCCTTTTGACAAACCTGATCATAGCTATGCCACCCTCTCACTGGACTTTAGTCATAGCCGTATGGCAGCCGGTGCTGATTCTGATACAGCTCTGGCGCAGTTACACAAAGCAGTCGCGCTGCGTTACCAAGCGGGTAAATGGCAGATCCAGGTACAAGACGAAACAGCGCTGCGAAGTGCTCAGCAAGCTGGCATTATTACCCTGCACCGCGATGCTGTGGTAACCCATTATGATGGCAGCCAACAACGTGTCAGTATCCCAGGTATTGGTTTAGCTCATAGCGCTAATCAACGCTATAATATCACTCCCGCTGCACTGCAGCCTAAACCTACCGCTGCTGCAGCCGCTTCGAGCAGCGCCTCAAGTGATAGTGGCCAGGCGACATCCGCCAATAACGCTGCTGTGGCCAGAGCATTGCAATTTGGTGACAGTGACTCTACCGATGATTCTGACGATGAAGCAGCACCCGCTACTGTGACAATTGATGTACAAGAAACAACATTTGCCAACCGCAAGGATGTAGAAGCGAATGGCCTGATATCTATTAGCGGATTAGTTGATTCATCCGGCCAAGCGGTTAGACCCG
>JANQIS010000108.1 GCA_028282045.1 Gammaproteobacteria bacterium | reverse complement strand
TTACTCCATTAACATAAATCGCTCTCAACACCACGAATTATATACGTTCTAATAGCTTAATCCATGGATGAAATTAATTTGACGACACCCTCTAGTAGTTGTAGTATTACTGTATCTAGCCGTGGTATTGATATTTTTTAAAACATACCTTACCAAAGACATACCTTTTATTCTCCCATTTTATCAAGCTTTAAGCGGTGAAATATCGCTGACACGTATGCTTTTTTCTTATCCGAGTTGTTTATTCTTACTCCTTTGTTTGCCCGTTATCTTTTGGCACTATTGGCAAAATCGTGCTTGGAAATCGCATTTTTTTAATCTGTTCACCTTGGCCACGATTGGTTTTACCATAGCATGCGTGTTGTCCGGCCGCATATCGTATTACCACCTATATCCAGCAATTGCTGTATCACTGATCTCGTTAGTATTTATAGTATTGACAGTGCTACATCGCTCAAACAGAACAACAACAACCCTATTGATTATTCATTTATTAGCCGCATTTAGTTTTAGCTATTTATACCTACAGTCCTTCTATACGATTAGCAATGGAATTCCTGCCATTATATTGTTGCTGATATCGGTTGTTTATGGCTTACGCACCAAGCACTTTACTGTTATGCTGGCACTGCTTGTACCGCTTTTCATTGGCCTGTTTGTCGAGCTAAGACTTTTACAGGTATCCTTCTACATTAACTACACTGTGCAAAACTTTTTAATCCCTATACTGATTAGTTTAGTATTTTGGGTAATACTATCCAGATACTTCAAGGTATTGGCACAAATCAAGCTCATAAAAGTACTTTTAGTTTATGCTTCTATGAGCCTTATTTTCCTGCAAATAAACCAAGCCTATACGTTTAACCAGCAGTTCTTAAACCCTAACAGTAAGACCGTTAAGCCATATCAATCTTTAATTACCTATATTGATCAGCATCTGCAAAAAAATAAACGGGTACTGTTTGTTACCTTCAGAATAGATCCATCAGTCATTGTCTATAAAACTCATATTAAGCTTGCATCAAGATTTTTAATATTGGGATTAATCAGCGAATTAAAATTAATACAACTAGATGGCCACCTGAATACGGCACGTAAATTAAAAACCAGGTTCTTTGATATGCTTATGTCGGATATGCAGCGCAAACCGCCTGACTATATTATTGTAACCAGAAGAAAATCCAATGTTACCTTCAAGAATCATCTTTATCCTAAGGGTCAAACTGTATCATTTAGCTATTTGGATTTTATGCTATCATCGCCTCGTTTCAACCAACTGATGCGCAACTGTCAGCCCATGCCAGTTGAAAATCAATTTTTTTATATATTTCACTGTAAGTACCATTAAGTTAGTTGCCTGGACGAATTCTATTTAGAAAGGCGGCAACCTCTAAATGACGAGGCTTACATCAAGGTGTTATTGACAGGCGGCCAGGCACCGGTTTGTAGAAAAATAATTACGCCAACCACTACCCATAATCCCATGAAAAAAAGTGCACCAATCACAGGTAATTTTCCCAAACCCGGGATGGTACGATTATCCTGCCGATGTTGCAGCAACTTAATTCCTCCCAGCACAATGGTCTGCCCCGAAGCCACCTGTACCGTGGTTTTAATCACCGATGTCGCCACAATGGGCACATCGCCTGCAGCACCTTTATTGCGTGTCACAGAGTCCTTGTTCACCTGTAATGCCAACACGACGTTATGACCGGTGGTAACCTGTGGAGTAACACTCAGCCCCAAAACAGCCTTTTTAAACTGCACGGCAGTAGCACCACTGCTGCCGGCGGACACCTGATATGGCACATCATCTCCTTGTTCAATACTGGCAGACTGACGATTGCTTACCGTTAACGATGGACTGGCAATCACTTCTCCTTGTCCTGCTGCACTCAAAGCTTGTAATTCCCAATCCAGCCAGGCTCCACCAGGCAATGTCCCTAGCGACACCCCTAACGCACCGGCCGGATCAAGCAAGGGTGTGTTAGGGGCTAATTTACCAATACTGCCAAAACCCCCTGATGCCTCACCACGCTGATTCAATAAAGCACCAAATTCTTTTACTGCAGACTCATTGACCAACACGATACGCGCTTTAATATGCACCTGTGACACGGGCCGGTCCACATGGTGCACCCAGTCTTCAATCACATGAAGTCGTGCCGGGATATCGCGTATCAATAGGGTATTAGTGCGTTGATCGATTGCTGCCTGACCACGTTTACTCAATAATTTTACCGCACCTTTATTGAGCTGAGTTGCAAGCACCTGGGCCTTGGCATAATGCAACGGTAATATCACTGATTGCAATGCCTCTAAAGCTGCTTGCTGCTCACTGGCTTGATGCCAATCTTTTAAATGCTTTAATACACTATCAACAGGGCCGATGTAGAGCACATTGTTATCCTCTGCCATCAGTAGATCATGTGATAACAACACCGTTTGTAACGCCTTATGCCAAGGCACATTATGTAAATGCACGGTAATATTGCCCTTCACCTCAGGGCTGAGCACCAAACTTTGATGCGAATAAGCAGCCAATGTACTGATCACTTTGGCTAAATCAGCTTGTTGCACATTCAGGGTAACCAGACCTGATACGCTTTGGGGTGTTTGTAATGATAACAACCAGCATTGATCATGCTGGTGCAAATGCAATTTCATCGGCTGCTTTAATGTTAGTATCAATTGTGTATCATCGCCCTGCTGCTGGCCTTGCAGGTGCTGCACCTTACCTTGCCAAGGGATAGGCTGACGCCATAATGTTGCCAATCTAGTGTGATGAAACACTAAAATTATCTGCTGGCCACGAGTGTGCACCGTTGGCCGGCCCACTTGCCCTTGGTATTGCATCAGCACAACTGCTCCAGTAGTAGATGGCTTGATAGCCAACTGGGTAATAACCGGCTTTACTGCCCATACGAATTGGCATAACGTCAAGCTGACTAAGATGATAGCTGAGATGTAGTAGCGCACGTTATCGCACCTCCAATGTGCCAATGGCAAAACACGTCCTTGTCTTGCCGGTTCAATAAAATAGTCTGATCGTTAATTTTGATTAATCGGTATTGTCCATGCCGACCTATGCGGCTGCCAGTCTTGCGTGAAACCAACTCTTCCCCCACAGAAAATAATGCCAATGCTTGTCGGCCTAACTGCATAGTACCGACCAATTTCCAAGGCTGTGAGTTTGATATAGCATGATTGGATGCATGCAATCGAAACGGGCTGGTCAGTTGCTGCTGCACCACCCTCACCCCAGTGTCCGGCCGCACCAGTTGTTTGGCCAATGCCCAGGAAAACATTGCCTTCAGGCGTAATTGCTCGACATTATGGGCAAGTGGCTGCATCTGCCATTGTGACAGGGTCAGACCGGCAGTGGTGTTAGCAAGTGTTTGTAACCATTGTAATAGCGCATTGTAGTGTCCCTGCAAAACAAACGAGGCTACCGCATGATCAGTGTGCTCAGAGGAATCAACTTGTGTGAAGTGCACTACCTGCACATTACTTTGCTCAGCTAATTGCAGAAGAACGTGCCAGTCAGGTCGCAGCCAATGGTGTGCCGCTAGAGCACTTAACTGCTGTTGTTGCTGCGACCGCTGTTGCTTTAAGGTATGTACCTGTTGCTTAAGTATTTGGATACGTCGTTGTTGTGCCTGTAAAGGCGCACGCCAATGTTGCTGCATATGCCATAAGCTAAACAAGGCCAGACTCAAAACCACGATTGCTGCCCCACTGCCCAACAGAATACTATCGCGCACAGCGCTTGAACGCATAAGCCAAGTTTCAAGGTGTTTCATGGCAATGTCCCGCTGATAATTGAATAATTACTATGGCCACACGCTGATTTTGTTGCTGCTTCATTTCATGCCAATGAACTGCTGTAACGTCAGGCAAACGTTGCAGACCTTGAGTCCATCGCTGCAGTGTCATCACACGCTGATAGTGCAACGACAAATGTAAACTCTGCTGATCTGCACGCCATTTTTGTAATTGCAACGTTGTCGGTATCGTCTTGGCAATGCGCTGCCACCAAGCAGCAATTTATATCAATTGATTTTTGTCACACTGTAACATTTGCCAACGGCGCTGCTCGAGCGCAAATTGTTGCTTTAAGTGTTGCGATTGTTGTTCGAGCTGTAGCAACTGATGGTGCTGCATCCCGGTTGCGCGAGTTAGCATGCCATAGGCAAGCACACCAACCAGCAACAGCAGCGCTATAGCCAAAGGCACCACAAACATCAACAAACAGCGCTTGGCATGACGGCGCCATACCTGCTGGCGCCAGGGGAATACATTGATTGAGTGTGAGCAGTGGTGTTCTTGGGCGTTAGCCAAACATTGCTGATACTCATTGGCTCGCATTTGACCTCCTCTCCCAGCTTAAGCAAGAAGATTCCCGCCGGGTTAGACAGGGCGAAATATCTCGCCATCTTTCACAAATTCCTGTTGCCGACCATTTTCGTGATTCACCTGGCAGGCTTAAGATCCCGTCTGCCCGACGATACAACGGCTGCAGTTTATCTGACGGCCTGGCCACCGTCACAAAGCTGTCGTTACCGACAGCTACCCCAGCAGCCCATTTGTTGTGCTTGATGTTGAGCTGGCTGTATTCTTGCAAATGTAAAACTACCCTGACCTGCTTAAAAACCAGATTGCCTAAAACGGGCAGAGCTTTTTTATAGTTAACGTCACACTGTGGCACTGATCATCTCCACATTTGGCCAGATAAAAGACCAGCCTTGCGGTTGTTTATCTGAAGTAGGGGTGATTGCTCGTACAATAAAATTACGCCGCTGGCAGTGCTGCTGCCAAGGTGCTAGACGCGACTGTGGCAAATAGTAAAGTTGCCATTGCGCAGACTCATCAACAATATAGTCCCAATAGAATGGCGCTTGTGCAGCACCCTGCAACGCCATAAGCTGCTGCTGCACCCAATCATCCTGGTGTAATGGCGTAGCAGTTTGCAAGCTTGGCGGGGGCGTCAATAGCTCTTGCGAAAACCAATACTCAGGACACTGCAATGCAACATAAACACGTTGCTTTTTCAATGCGCAATACACTTCAT
>JANQIS010000089.1 GCA_028282045.1 Gammaproteobacteria bacterium | reverse complement strand
ATACTCCTCTATCTTGCCGCTTGCAGTACTGAGGACTCATCAACCACGGCTTCCTTACCCATTACCTGCGCATTGAAAGTTTGCATAAACTGATCTACTTCACCCATCAACTCATCTATATTAACGTCCGCACCGGCCTCAATCGCTTTAGCCCATTGCTCGCGCTTTTGTAGCGCCTGCTCTACCATCAGGTTTTCAGCCTGCATAAGTGTATCACGAGATTGTTCAGATCCATAAAACACCTCGTCAATATTGTAAGGCTCACCTTGTTGGCGAACCACGCCATTTTGCGCCTCATTGAATATGGCCTTGTTGGCAGGGTCGCGGGGGACTTCATATTGATTGCGTCTATCAATATCGTCCATATCATCAATCCCGCCATAAAAGGCAATCGCACCGACTTTATAGCGACCACCTTTTAGCTTTTTCAGCACACCGCTAAGCAATAATCTGATCAGCCTTCTAAAGCGCCCGGCCTGACTATTGGCAACCTGCTCCATCAGTGCAATGATCTGCGCCTGAGTGAGCCCACTCAGTTGCGCCAAACGTGACACACGGCTAAGTATCGCCAATAGCGCATCAGGATTATTAAAGACCTGCTCATCCAGGTATTCTTGGGCCAATGCCAAGAGTTCTTGTACATCGGCTTCGGTAGTGTGCTCATCAATCAGCACATACAAACCAGGGTCAATTACCCTGGTGTCTGAACCGGACTGCTGCTGAAGTGCCATAATGTATTACCTGTTATGTCCCATCTTCTGTACATCACGATCCAACTGGTAGATAGCGGTAGTGATTTTATCAGTATTATTATTGTTGTTATTTTGTAAGTTTCCAAGCGCTTTTTGTATGGATACCAGCTTACTGATATTGTTCAGATGAATTAGTTGCTGTGTTTGTGCCAATCGGTATTGTTGATAGGCCAAATAGTTTTGCACCGCCAACTGCACAGCAATCATTCTCAGTAACTGGGGCGTTGAGGCACTCGCTAATGACTGGAACCAACTTTTACCTGTTTTAGACAAGTTATCAGTACTAAATGGCTGCATAATGGCTTTTTTAAGTTGTCCATTGATACTGGTTCCCTGGATTTTTAAGTTACCCGCCATAACTTGTGCCAATGCATAAGTAGTCAAAGTGTCTTGTTCGCCCATCAGGCGATGTGCATAAGACTGCGGTAATGTTTTTAACAACTGCAAAAGTTGTTCTTGCATCGCCGCTTCCTGAGAATTGCTGTCAAGGTTAGCACCGCCACCACCACCGTAACCATAAGCATTTGCTGAGCCTGATGATGCCGGAGGTGCCTGAGTAATAGTTTGTGGTATCAAGATTCCAGTCGCAGGGTCACTATCAATCGTTTGCTGACAGCCGACCGAGCTAGTTTGACCGGCCTGGCACTGCTGCGGAGCAATAATCTGCATTATCTGCTGTTGGTTGTTATCACTTTGCTGTGCTAAACCAATCATATATTGATAGCCGCTGTTTTCCCACAAAAATGGTAGTCCTGAAGGCAATAGCTGAGCACTGGCCGCTGCTTTGGCCTTTTGCTGCATATTCCACTGTGATACCAAAATGCTGCTATTATTTTTAACATCCTTATCAAGAGTCGTGGTATTTTTCACTAACTCACCCAATAAACGGGTAATATTAATATCACTACCTGGAACACCAGTGGTAAAGTTTACGCCAACACCATAAGCATTTGCAGCATAAATGCACAAGCCAGCTAATAATGCAATAACACCTCTGAACATCAGTATTCTTTTCATTATCTTGCTCCTTATAGTTGCTAATGGTTACCCGTTTTGTGAGGCACAGGTAGGTTATATTGACTCGGATTAATAGTGCGTTGTTGTAGGGTTTTTTGCTGCAACTGTTGATACTGTTTGAGCCATTGCTGGTAAACCTGGCTCGCTGTCGGTTGTATGTTGTCAGCCGACTGTGCCGGGGCACTCCTCTTTTGCGTTGCATTATTGTCAGGGGCAAAAAAGTCTTGAGCCTGTGCATAGCTCACAGCGCCAACAATTAATAACACTGTCGTTACCACCAGGGAAATTGTGTTTTTCATCTTTAAGCTCCTCATAACATTATACCAAAGCTGCTGCGGCCTCAGCATCACCACCACCGGATGCACCACCAGCAGTATTATCAGACTGACCACTGAAGTTAGCGGTATCTTGCTTGATACCTGAGGTAAGGCCAGAAACACCTTGTTGGATACCTTGCATACCAGATGACCACGCACCCTGAGTTTGTTGGGTTTGTTGTTTTTGAGCTTCAATGCCACTGGATACACCCGATTGACCAGCCTCGCCAGCTTTCTGGCTGGACTGTTGTACCGCACCGGATACTTGTTGTAGCTCTTCTTGCCCGGCACGATCTGCCTGGCCACCGATCCATTGCATAACCTTCTCAGGAATTTGATAAATCGGCGAGAAACACTTAGTAAAGGCCATCACCATCAAAGTACCATAGGTTAGTGTGGCAATCAGCATTAATACGCCCATCGCTGACTGGTCGGCATTAGAGAAGTTATTCAACAACAAGTTCAATACCGTATGGAAGCCTTGTGCAGAAAAGTGAATGACAACGTAAGTCAACAGAATACCTGTCACCATACCGATTACCATCAACACCGGCCTGAAGACCACGCCAAGCAACATCTTAACTGCCGGCACAGTGTGTCCCATAAAGTCATGACCACCAGGCGTTGCCAGTCCAAGCATAATGATCGGTGCTGCCACCACGCCCTCGATTGCACCCAATAACCAGGCAATCTGACCTGCCCAGAAGAGGATATAAGGCATCAGCGGGATCAGCAAGGCAAACTGGATGCCAGTGGTAAAGATAGAAATCAATACAAAGGCAGCAATAGGCAACCACGCCAATGACATCCCAACGGCCGTCATAACTGCAATAGTTTTCAGTTGTACAATCAGTTGGGTAATACTCACCGTTAATTGTGCCGCCCCAGTTGCAGCCGAACCAATGAATGGAACAAAGCCCAGAGCACCTAAGGCTGCTGCTGTGGCAGTAACACCAATACCCACATTTTCCAAATACTGGTTGAAGCTGGTGAGTTTATTGGCAAAGTGGTTATAGACCGTTGTGATGCTATTGAGCGCCACCATAATCATACTCATACCCACAGTTTGTGCCTGTTGAATCAAGCTAAACTGATTACTGACCACACCATTGGTTTTGGGGTCAGAACCTAAGTTATAAAGCTCTTGCAACACAGAATTAGCACTAACTGTGACACCTTGGGAGTCATCTGAGAATGTACCGCCCTGGCTACCCAACAAACCTTCGAAGATGCGATCCAAACTGCTCTTAACCGGTAGCTGAACCGTTTGATTACTCAAGATTTTGTTATCATCAAGTACCGTCAGCATATTCTCCATGTAAGGCGCTGCATCATCAAAATAAGTACTACCACCAGAAACCGGATGTTCTGAGCGATGCTTACTATAGCTGGTGTAAAGTTGCGATAGCATGATACCCACCGGGAATTGATATTCAGGCGGTAATTTTTGCAACAACCCGTAAGTCGACCCGCAAGCTTGGTTAGTACAAATTGCATTTGGAGCGTGCGGATTAAATTTTTCAATTAAGTCACTCCAGGTGAAAGGCCCGCCTTTATCAAGGTTATCAGGGTTAGGATAAGTTCCCGGATTAATGATTCCTGAATCTACCAACCAATACTGATACGTTAACACCTGCGACCCGCGCGCTTCATCACCTAAGCAACTGGCAAATGGCCAGTTTTGGTTATCAGCCGAATTACCTGGGGTCGGTGATACGGTGTAAAGCGCCGGATTGCCTTGATAAGTGATGGCATTCTGGAAATTACCGGCAGAACTATTAAGGAATTTATACTTAGGA
>JANQIS010000069.1 GCA_028282045.1 Gammaproteobacteria bacterium | reverse complement strand
CTACCTTGGCACTGAACGTGGACTATGAAAACAGCAAGGCGTTATTGAACACTTATGATGAGGTGATTATGGCGCAGCATAGCATCAGCAACATGATTGGTGCACTCACTCTGCCGGAGAATGTCAGTGTGGGGTATTATCCGGTTTGATAACAGGTACTGATGCGACACTGCCCAGTGTTACGATGATCATTATCTCAGTTATTTTTTAATCCGCACCACTAGCACATCTTGCTGTGCATTATGTAGTACTGCATTGGCAGTCGAACCTAGCAGCATAGAAGCAATTTCACTACGTCCATGGCTACCAATGACGATCAATTCACAGTGTTGATCTGCAGCCAGCTCGGTAATGACCACTTTGGGTAAGCCGATAACCGCGTGAGCATGTTCTGCAGTGACGCCGTAATGTTTGGCTTGTTGTTTGATTTTTTTCTCTGCGTCATCACGCAGTTCCAACTCAATATTAGGGTAGTAGCTAATTGCTGTTGCGGTAGTATTGGCGACCACATTAACCGCATGTAGCGTAGCCTTGAATTGTGCTGCCACGGCTTTAGCGGTTTTAGCAACGTCCTTACAATCGGCTTCTAAATCAGTGGCTAATAGAATATTTTTATAATGCTTTTGCAGGCATTGGTTTTTTTGATCCAGGCGCAAAGTCAGAACATCACATTGAGCCATATGTACGATACCGTTAGCAGTTGAACCAAGTAACAATTCCAGGCCGTGTTTGCCGTGGCTGCCGGTAATAATCAGGTCAGCTTTAAGGGACAGCGCCAGGGCAGGAACTTGGTCTTTGGCATTACCGTGGAGTAGATGTACAGCGTCTTGTGCCAGTTTAAGTTGCTGGCGTATTGCCTCAAGTCGTGTAATGGCATCTTGTTCAATATCGCTGCGAAAATTCACAGCATAGGGAACGTTAGTGACCAGGTTAGGTAGGACATAAGCTAATTGCCATTTGGCACCAAAGGCTTTGATAATATCAGTTGCGCGTTTGAGTAGCTGAGTATTGTCTTCAAAAACGTCAACAGCAAGCAAAATAGATTTATAATGTGACATAGTAGTCTCCCGATGATGTCTTAACTATAAATGTAGTTGAGTTGCCCTGACAAAGTCCAGCCTGTTTGTGGTGTTGATTTAAAATATTAGCGCCTCTTGAGTGAGCAAGATGCTTTTGTTTGGCCAGCCTCTACTGCTACAGCGCTTTAACCCATTGGCAGAATTGTTTACCTCGCTGCATAAAATGAGCAAATTCATCAAAACTGGCACAGGCCGGTGCCAATAATACGGTATCGCTGCGTTGGGCAAGCTGCCTGGCTTGTGGCATGGCTTGTTGTAAAGAACCGGCTTGTACTAATACCATCTGGCCTAACGCCTGGGCGATCAATGGCCCGTCCTGGCCGAAGGTGATTGCTGCACAGTGATGCTGGCGAAAAATAGGCTGTAATAAATTAAAGTCCTGCCCTTTACCGACACCGCCAAGTAATACGATTAGTCGGCCGCTAGTTTGTGGTGCCAGACTATCAATTGCCGCAATGGTGGCGCCGATATTGGTGGCTTTGGAATCATCCACCCAGCGTACACCATTAATCTCTGCTACGTTAGCACAGCGATGTGCCAGACCCTGATAATGTGCCAGT
>JANQIS010000004.1 GCA_028282045.1 Gammaproteobacteria bacterium | reverse complement strand
CTTGTGGCTGTTGTGTTACCAGCTTGCGTTGTGATTGCTTTTAAAGCTTGTTCATAACGCTCAACCTGTTGTAAAAGGCTCTCATGTTGATCTTGCAATTGTTGTGAAAAGTCTTTAATAGCCTGTTCAACAGCTTTGCTAACAGTTGCCATTTGTGGCAGTTGCTTCATTGCCTGCTCAAGTGCTACTCTGCTGTTAATAAGGTGTTCAGATGTTTTTTCGTTATCATCTTTAGGACGTTCATCCAGTAGCACCGCTATCTCGTCTATTTGCTGTTGCGCGGCTTGATATTGACTGATTTCAACAAGTCCTCGGGTGTCAATTTCATCAAACTGTTGCTGATAAGCTTGAAACTGTTGGCTAAGCCTTACACGAGCTTCTTGTAAGTACTGTAGCTGTGTACTCCTACGCACCGGTTCTACTGCTGCATAAAGCTCATCAGTACCTGTAGATTCAACCTCTTGCCAGGTTATTGTGTTTTCGCTAAGAGAAATAAGGCCCTTACAGCGTAAAGTAATAGCGTAATTTGGCGTTTCCTCTACATCTGCCTCTTGATCATCAACGACGCTCGCCGTCAATTGTTCCGTATAAGCGATGTTACCATCTTTTAAGAGTTGGAAAGTTATTGCAGATTCTGTGGAGGGATCATCTACAAAAAAATGACCATCCGTGTTCTGTACGAAGTGTTTAAGACCAAGAAATCCCATACCTTGAAGCTGACCGGTTTTCCCATGGTTAAGTAGGAATTGAGCCTGTTGCTTTGTTCCCTTGTTATCTGTATAAGATTCGCGAAAGGCTGATAAGTCATCTTCGGTTATTGGGTTTTGACCGGGGGCGTGCGAACGTGGTTGCAAACCTTGCCATTGCTCCTCATTAGGAAATATGATCGTTAATGACTGTAGATCAGCATGGCGGGTTCTGTACCAATCCTTTAATGTGTCTTGCTGCTTTTCAGGGGTACCGTCTTTCTTAAAGTCAGCTTGAATAGCATTACTTTTAGCTTGCAGCCAAAATGGTATTTGTGTTGGAGTCGCCGTTGGTGTTGTAAACGTGTCAGGATTAGAGGAAGTTCTTGGTTCAGAGGCAGCTTTACTCGGATGTCCTGAATCTACACTATCAAAACTGTTAACACGGCTTATGCTTTTTCGTGATGGTAATGGGTTTGTTGCGGCACTACCACGACCAGAATCATCAGACCCAGTCTGAGACGGTTGCGCCGTCAATTGTGGCCGCGGTCTTGATTGTTGAATGCCCTCCACAGTCGTCATTATTGACTTTAAGGCAGGATTAGTTTTAAAGTTTTTCCCTTGACTCTGACATGCCTCAATACTTGATTTGATGTCTTGTAAAAACTGATCAAATGCCTTACCCTCTGGCTCTGGCTCTGGCTCTGGCTCTGGCTCTGGCTCTGGCTTTAGCTTTGATCTATTATCTCCAATGCTAATGTAGCCTAGCAGCATTGATGCGAATCTATGTTTAGGCCAGTGCTCTAGCTCTGTTTCCAAGCGCTCTAGATAATCGGGTTTGATGAACTTGGCAAATGGGGTATGGTCTCCTGGATTTCTTGACCAGATAGCGCTGAAAAAATTGGTTTCTTCCTGATTCGGATTTTTTTCGTTTAAATACAATTGAATAAAGAATGCCACAGCAGTGTCTTCAGGATTTAGTTTGCCGCTGCGGATAGCATTGCTAACTTGATCAAGTAATTTGGGAGCAGTAATAGACGCAGGCTTAGCCTCAGAAATTTTTCCACTAAAAAACTTCTTCAACATTGCACACCTCCCTCTATGCCTAAAAATAAGCAATTTCTTTGAACCAGGTTCATCAATTGCTTAGTATCCACTGTTCCAGCTTAATTGCCGTTTGCCTATCCGTATTTTTACGTGGTCATCGTGATGCAACGGCCTTATCTGGTGAGAGTAGTGCATAATAAAACCCATCTGTGCTGCCGACTTGCGGCAAGCACTGCCAACCATATTGGGTGGCAAAGCCATAGGGTAACGATAGGGTTTGTGCGCTCCAGTGCTGATGGTGAGCTAAAAAGGCGCTGATAATCTGGTCATTCTCTGCCGGCATGATAGAGCAGGTGGTGTAGATTAGTCTGCCGGTTGGTTTGAGCAACGTGCTCAGATGTGACACAAGGCTCAATTGTAGTTGCGTTAATTGGACGATATCACTATCGCGGCGTAATAACTTGATATCGGGGTGGCGGCGAATCACGCCAGTGCCAGAGCAAGGTGCATCAATCAAAATCGTATCATAAGGCTCGCCATCCCACCAATCTTGTTCGCGGGCATCACCATTGAGGACACGAGCCTTAAGTTTGAGCCGATCCAGATTAGAGACAATCGATTGGCACCGCTGTGGATCAATGTCGATAGCTGTAAGTTGGCAGTGGGGTGTTTGCTCTAACAGATGGCAACACTTACCACCCGGTGCAGCACAGGCATCTAAAATCCGTTCGCCAGGTTCAGGTGCCACAAGCTGAGCCACTTGTTGGGCTGCTAAATCTTGTACACTTATCATGCCATCATAAAAGCCAGGTAGTTGACTGATATCAGTAGCCTTTTCCAGGCTAATGGCGCAGGGCAGTTCATTGGGTCGTGCGTTAATATCGTGGCTTTGCAGTTGCTGCAGGTAATCCTGAGTTGATGTTTGTTGTTGGTTAACACGCAAGTGCATCGGTGGTGCGTTATCAGAGGCGCTTAAGATGGTTTGCCACTGTCCGGGCCAGGCGGTTTTGATCGCTGTTACTAACCACGGTGGGAAATTGACTTGCACCGCCACAGCCTTCACATCAGGTTTATGACGTGCCAGTTGGCGTAACACGCCGTTGACAAAACGCTTTGCCCAGGGTTTTTTGAGTAGTTTTACGGCTTCTACCGTTTCATAAATGGCGGCATGATCGGGTATACGCATATAAAGCAGTTGGTAAGCACCGAGCATTAATGCCAGTTGAATATCGATATCTTTAGCTTTAAGCGGCTTATTGATCAGTGGCTTAAGGTGATGGGTTAGGGCGTAGTAATAACGCACCATGCCATAACTGAGTGCTTTGACCAGTGCGCCGTTGATAGCGTTGAGCGCATAGCCTTCAATTATGTGTTTTTGAGCAAAATTTAATGACTGGCCATAACTGATGACTGATTGGACCACGCGGATGGCCAGCCAGCGTAGATTAGGTGATGGTTTCATATGCTACTTATTCAAAGTCATCGGGTTTTGTGGCATGGTAACCGAAGGCAAATAAGCTTGTTAAGGCTCATCATGCGTTGGTACTCTGCTTCATTGGCACAACAATTAGCAAATTATACTTATTATCACCAGAAACGTTGGACTAAAATCACACATTATTGCGGTGGTGTATTGATTATTTTTGCGTTGTTGATTCCACTGAGTTGGTTTCAAGTGGGTATTATTGATGTCTATGAGATCAACCTGATGTGGCTGGTAGTGATCGTATGGGGGTTATATTTCCTGTTAAGCGATGTGCTCATTGCGCTATTGGTCGCATTGATGTTGTTTGTGCTGGGTGTGGTGGCCAGCATTTTTTCATTCTACACGCCGAACTGGCAAGGCTTATGGGTGGCGCTGGGTGCGCTATTGGTTGGTTTGTTGTTACAGGTGATCGGTTATTTTATTGAAGGGCGTCGTGCAGTGCTGCGCGATGACATAAGCAAAGTATTTTTTACACCGGTATCGTTGGCCAGTTTATTGCTATTTCGCTTTAAATTGCATCGGCAGTTACGGGATGAAGTCAGCCGTATCCTGGCGCAGATTAATCAGTTTAAACAGCAATAAAGTATAAATCCCATACTCCATGGCCGAGTCTGGAGCCGCGCTGTTCAAACTTGGTCAGTGGGCGCTGATTAGGGCGTTCACTGGCGTATTGACCGTTATTGTATTGGTTGACAAAACCAGGTGCTGCTAACATCACTTGCATCATATGCTCGGCGTAAGGCTGCCAGTCAGTTGCCATATGCAAAAAACCACCAGGTTTTAATTTGCGGTGCATGAGTGCGATAAAATTAGGCTGCACAATGCGGCGCTTGTGATGCTTTTTCTTGGGCCATGGATCAGGGAAAAATAATTGTATTCCCGCCAAGCTCTGATCAACAATGCATTGGTCTAATACTGCAATAGCATCATCCTGGTAAATACGTAGGTTTTCAAGCTGTGCTTGGGCTGCTGCATTAAGCAGGCGCCCGACACCGGCTTGGTGTACTTCAATGCCGATGTAATTTTGTTGAGGATTGGCTTGGGCCATCTGCAGTAATGAGCTGCCCATTCCAAAACCAATCTCTACGATGACCGGGTGGTCGTTACCAAAAGCAGCTTGAATGTCGAGCGATCCTTGCGCTAAGCTCAGTCCATAGCGCGGCCAATGTTGTTCTAAAGCTTTGAGTTGCCCAGGCGTGGTCCGGCCGGCGCGTAATACAAAGCTCTTGACAGTGCGTCGATAAGGTTTGTCTTCAGTACTCATGAGTGAATCGGTGCTAAGGCCACAGTCAATAAGTTAATGTTGATGATGATGGCGGTGTCCCCATACAAACAACTCAGAAGGGCGTATCACCTTTTCCTGACCACCATATGGCACGTTACAGCCATTGTAACCGGCCCAGGTTTTACCCGGTTGCATGCCACCGTCAATTTTGGCGCGGCACAAGTACAGTACTTTACCATCTTGTTCATGGCCTACTGCAAAGGCATGGCTTGCAATAGGCTGCCCGTTGTAGTGAATCCAGTGGTGTGCATGATGTTGATCAGGGTCAACGACAAATATGTTATAAAGACGCTGCAACTTTTCCTGACCGGCAAAAGGCACATTACACATGGCGTAGTTGTTCCAGGTTTTACCCGGTTGCACGCCACCTAAGATCACACCGGCCTGGCATAAGTACAGCGGTGAATGGTCTGATTAATAACCTACCACCAGGGCATTGGCTGGGATTTGATTGCCAAAATGCAATTGCCATTTGCCATTTGCCAGGCGCATTATAAGCCGATGCATTAATACTGGCTAACATTAAGCAGCTAAGTAACAGAAAATTTCTCATGGCTGCTCCTTTTATTCAGTTTTAATGGAAGGTCTCGTTTTGTGTGATTAACGTTGTTAAGACTTTACACGCCACATCGTGTCCCTTGCGGTTGCCGTATTTATCTTCAAAGGCTTCTTCCAGGGCCACTACCCAGTCAGCACGAACGATGCCTTGCGGGGTTTCAGTTTCTAATGCAATATGTTCTTGCGTATTGATCTCCTCGCTTAATTGATGATAGCTATCAATAATACGCCATGCCATTTTCAGGTCGTTATCGCGGTTTTTCCAAGCTTTTGTCATGTCTTGTAGTTCTGTGTTATAAGTTGATGACAATTATATAAGGGTTTGTTGCTGAAAATACAAGTGCAGATTGCTGCATATAACACACGAACAGCCTCTTACATAAATGGTAAACTTTGATCGGTAGTGACGTCGGTTACATTTTCGCTATTATATAATGTATGGTTTCAGCCGGTAACAATATGAAGCAATATCGCGCTCTGATCCCGATGGCGATGTCAGTGGCCATGGTGATGGTGGGGATGGTGAATTTTTTCACCGGTGTATTGGCATTGCTTGGTGTGCAACATTTTAAAGTGTTGGCTGAATATTCCCACTATATTAATGCGCTCTCACCGAGCCAGGTTAGTAATATTTTAGCGATTTTCATTGGTTTGGCATTGATGATGCTGGGAATCGGGCTGTTTAGGCGCAGACGTCTGGCCTGGCGCTGGTCATTGGTGTGGTTGTTGATCGCGATTGCCAATAGTATTTTCGGCGAGTTTGTACCACAGACATTTATCATCGGTGTAGTGTATTTCGTCTTGCTGATCATATTTCGTAAGACCTTCTCACGCCAAAGCGATCGCCATCTGACCTACACACAATTGATTGCCTGGGTGTCAGTGCTGTTCGCGTTACTGTATGGTGCGGTGGGGAGCTATTTACTGCGCCATCAATTCAGTGACCTGCATACCTGGGTTGATGCGTTTTACTACACCATTGTCACTTACAGCACAGTAGGCTACGGCGATATCGTGCCGGTCACCATGAATGCCAAAATCTTTACTATTTCGATGATTATTGTGGGAATCAGCTCATTTATTGCTACCATTGGGGTGGCACTGGGGCCTTTAATTGAAGGGCGTATGAAAGGAGTGCTTAATATTATGAAATCGATCAGACGCTTTAAAAACCACGTGATTATTTGTGGTGAAGGCTATATGGCAACTTATGCCGCTAAACTGATTCAAAAAGAAGCCCAAATCTGCTTTTTTATTGTTGATACCGCTGATCGGGCCAGCGCTTTACAAGCCAAAGGGTTTCATGCCGTGGTCGGTTCAGGTAATTCGCGTGAAGATCTGGAAAGTGCCGGTCTGGCTAAAGCCAAAGCATTAATTTCTGCCTATCCGGAAGATGCCGATAATATTCTCACGGTAATGACAGCGACCAATTTTCTGCGTGAGGTTGACCATGAAGGTTGTCAGATCATCTGTAAAATCGATCAGGTGCAGAACGTGAGTAAAGCGCAAATGGTTGGTGCCACTCAAGTTGCAACACCAGCGATTATTGGCGGTGAGATGATGGCTAAATGTGTACTTGGGAGTGCTTCATGAGAATTCAAGCCTCACAACTAGGCCAACTAGCCCGGCAGCTTTTTGTCGCCTTGGGGTATGAGTCAGCCACTGCCGGTAAGCTTGCCGAGCATTTAGTGGCCGCTGATTTGTGTGGCCATCACTCTCATGGAGTTATCCGATTTCCTCTGTATTATCAGCGAGTGACGCAAGGCTGTGTTGACCCTTTGGCTAGTGCTGAAGTTGAATCGGTGTCACCGACATTGGTGCGGATCAACGCTCATGGTCAGTTAGGGCAGATTGCCTGCGTGCAAGCAGCAGACTTGGTTATTGAGAAGGCACAGCATGCTGGTGTGGCCACTGCTGTGCTGTATAACATTGACCATACTGGCCGTTTGGGTACTTATGTAGAGCAAATGGCTGCAGCCAATATGATTGGCATGGTGTTTTGTAATGGCTGTGTGTCTTTTCGTGGACAGGCGCCTTATGGCGGTAAAGAAGCTCGCCTATCCACTAACCCGATGGCATTTGCTGCGCCATTGGCAGGGCAGGCTCCGATTGTATTAGATATGGCGACCACAGCCTTATCTCATGGCAACATTATGGTGTGCAGGAATACCGGTAGGCCCATTGCGCCTAACTGTGCACTGGATCAGGATGGTAATGTAACACTGGACCCACAGGCTTATTTTGCTGGCGGTACGCTATTACCGCTGGGTGGCGAACAAGGTTATAAAGGTTTTGGTTTGTCATTGATGATTGAAATTATGGCCGGTATTTTATCGCAGGCCCGCCTACACTCGCAAGAAACCATACAAGATCATAATGGTGTGCTGATGCTGGCACTTAACGTGAGCCATTATTTGCCACTAGAAGCTTATTTTGCACAGATGACCGCTATGGTGGATGAGCTAAAAAGCAGTGCGTTGCGCGATGGCTTTGATGAGATTTTATTACCCGGGGAGCGTTCCAGCCGTATGGTGCAACGACAGCGCAAGCAGGGTATCGAGCTTGATGATAAAACCTGGCATACCATGGAAGAATATGCTCACAAGTTGGCGGTTGATTTTGCGCCCTATCAACGTTAATGCAGTGAAATACCGACCAGATTCAACAGTATTATCAGCAGTGTGCTGATAATCGGCCAAAGGACTTTGCCTAAAATGCCGCTGGCTAATAATGCGATCAGGATAATAAACCCATAGCGTTCAATGCGGTTATATTGTAACGCTGCTGGTGGTGATAAAAATGCGCTCAATACACGGCTGCCATCCAGCGGTGGGATCGGAATCAGATTCAATACACCCAATACCAGATTGATTTGCATGCCAGAGAGCCCTAGCGCAATAAAGATTTCTCCAATCCACTGATGAGCATCCATGACGGAAACGCCGATACGTGCCAGTATGGCCCAGCCTAGCGCCATGATGAGATTGGCCAGTGGTCCGGCGATAGCCACTAACGCCATATCCCAGCGTGGATTCTTCAAGTTGCGTGGATCAACCGGCACTGGCTTAGCATAGCCGAAAGTAAAGCGCCCGCCTGATAGAAACAACAAGACTAATGGAATGACAATAGTGCCTAAAGGATCGATATGCTTGGTCGGATTGAGTGACAAACGCCCTAAAAATTTAGCGGTACCATCACCACGCCAGTTGGCAACCCAACCGTGAGCAACTTCATGGACGGTGACGGCAAAAACCAACGGGATAAGCCAAATGAGTAATTTTTGTGGCCAGGTAAAGTCGAGCAAGACTTGAAGTTCCTTGTATTGATCTCCATTATCATCATAATATATAGAGACGATCAAGAAAAATTCAATGGCTAATTCATTATTAACTTCGCATACATTGCCACCCTTCTCTGACATTCAAGTTGCCGATATTAAACCGGCGATTACCCATTTGCTGGCACAGGGCCGTGCTGTGCAGCAACAATGCTTAGCTGAAGCCGAGTATTGTTGGGACAATCTGATTGCACCACTGCAAGAAGCTGATGATGCCTTGAGTCAAGCTTGGTCACCGGTGAGTCATCTTAACAGTGTGATGAATACACCTGAGTTGCGTAGTGTTTATCAACAATGTGTTGAGATGATTTCTGATTACTACACCGAGCTGGGTCAAAATCAAGCACTATACCAAGCCTATCAAGCTATTTATGATAGCCCTGAATTTACTCAGCTATCTGAGGCACAGCAGCAAACCATTCGCCATGCCCTACGTGACTTTACCCTGGCTGGAGTGGCTTTGCCGGATAAGCAAAAGGAACGTTTTAAGGCCATTCAAGCGCGTTTAAGTCAGTTGACCACTCAGTTTGAGAATAATGTCTTGGATGCGACTGATCACTGGTTTTATCACACTGAAGATGCTCAAGAGCTAGCCGGATTGCCTGAATTTATTACCACAGCAGCGCAAACTAAAGCGCAGCAAAAGCAATTGTCCGGTTATTGTTTGGGCATTGATTTTCCCACCTACTTTGCTGTGATGTCGCAGGCAGACAATCGTGAACTGCGGGAGCGATTTTATACGGCATTTAACACTCGTGCTTCTGATCAAGG
>JANQIS010000056.1 GCA_028282045.1 Gammaproteobacteria bacterium | reverse complement strand
ATACCGGTAAAATCAGCATGTTCTAACTCAATCCAGCCCTCATAACCCGAATGGGTTGCTGAACCGCTGATGCCATCGGCTTTCATATAGATACTCATTGTTTATCCCTTACATAATTAAACTAGATCAGATTGTTAATTACGCTAGCATTGATTAAAATAAAATACAACCAGATTATTTAAAATATTTCTTGATTTTTTATGGACGAAGGGTTTAAAACCCGATACCCAATGAGATTTTCAATCCAGTCTGTTTTGGCCATGGGTGCAGGTTATGCTCGCAAGCTCCGGCAAGATATCATGCAATAATGGCCAATGAGCTGTGAAGCCGGTATCACCCGACAGCTTCACTCACTGATCAGATAGGGAAACTTTAATGCATCCATTAAAAAATGGCTGATTGGCGTTAAATTCGTAATCTTGGTGAAGGAAGCGTTGATCTTCAGCCAAATGTTTACTTGCTCTTACCTTTTGGTAATCTGTAGCAAAAGAGTGGAAAAATTCATATTGTTTATTTCTGAGCACCTCAGCAATGGGGGTCCATTCTAGCTGAATACTATCATGACTAAGCAAGGCTCTTTTACTACATTCAAAATGATAACGAATATCATCTAAGTAGCCTACACCACTGCTTAGTTTACTCAGTTCGCTAGTGCCATCAATGGTAGGAAATTGAATCGATGCATAGATTGGTTTGTCAATTAAGTAATTGGGTTCCATGACAATCGGTGCACTATCGAGCTGATAGACATCCCGGTAGGCATTATATATTAATGAAAATGGCAGCTTACTATCATCAGTAGCCGGTTTCAGACCAACTACCCTGCCTGTTGAGAGCGCAAAAATGTATTTGACGAAGTTACTGACTGCAAACGGGCTTTTAATTTCTCGCTTTACATCAATACGTGATAAGGTTAAATCCCATAGGAACTGGTTAGACCAAAAACGATATTTCTCATAAATGTGTTTATACAAATAAAGCTGCAGTGATTCCCACTTGTGCCGGTGCATCTTATCAAATAGCTTACGACCAAAAAAAATCATTTCGCACCGCCAGCTATCATCATGCCTGGCAATATTGCGAAAAACGTCAAAATGATCCAGATAACTTAACGGTTTTTCTACATCCATATCATAGACACGCCGTAATCGTTTATGTTTATACGTTTGCGATATCTTCGGCACCATAAAAACAGCTCTAGCACCCGCTGTCATATTATAGATAGCATGCCCCTTATAAGGCCGCTCATTGGTAATAGGCCTTTGCATAACTAAAGAGATACCGTGTAAATCTCCGGGACGATTCAGGACAAAAGGTATAACCCTATCAGCAAAGCTTATATGGATATCACCCACTTTGTTTAGCACAATCCCTGCTGCATGGGTTCCGGCGTTGTAACTTAAATCCTGGGCTATCTCTGAAGGCAAGTCATTAATATGGCACAAACTACCATCAACCATAGGCAACTTAAAAGCACCATTACCAGAAAACTTGTCGCCATATCGATAGCTTGCTTTATAGAACTTGCAGTCTGAACCCAATTCTAACTGGTCCAATATTACTGCTAGCTCTTTATTGACTGCATAAATTAAATCTCGGACTTCATGCCAGCACAAGACGTCTACACTTAATTCCTTCATCAAGACCATTCATTAATGCCTATTAATTTTAGATAAAACTACAAGCCTATTTTTATTATAACATTATGTTTTCATAGTGGCTACTAATGCGGGAGATTAAATCTAATGGCTACACATAGAACAACCAATCAGATACAGTTACTCGCCGAATTCAGCGACGGGCAGGAAAAGAGTATTGTACTCAAATTGCCCGCTCATGTGATGGAAGGTCTATCGCTGGATGGCAAAACGGTTGCTGCTAAACATCTAATCGGAGTTTTGATGCTGATGGAACGCCAAGCTCAATTGCAGCAACAGGATGACATGACGATGAATAAGTGCATCGATTTACTCGATGCAGCCTACCACCCGCAGCGGGCAGCAAATCACAATTAATCCAAACACCGGCCAGTTGCTGGCCTCTCTCCCCTGATGTGCAAGAAGCACTATTTTGTGCCAGGGACGGTGCTTTTTTTAAAGGGAAAATTTATAAACCAACAGCTTTACCACGTCGTGGTGATCCTCGCCCGCATCATTTGCCCACCAAATGCTCCAGCATATGAAAGTAATTCGGACAGGTTTTTGCCACCGCCTGAGCATCATGGATTACTGCGCCAACACCGCGCAGCCCTACCAACGACAGCGACATAGCAATGCGATGGTCATTATGACTAGAGACCTCACCATACCGCGGTTGGCCAGGGTAAATGGTCAAGCTATCTTGGGTAGTATTGGTGCAAATGCCAAGCTTGTCCAAACCTTGCGCCATGGCAGCAACACGATCAGATTCTTGCAGACGCGTGTGTGCCAATCCAGTGAGTGTGGTCGGACTATCAGCAAATACTGCCAGTGCAGCAACGGTCATAAAAGTATCGCTAAAGCCGCTCATCGAGCAAGTGCCCAGGCCATGTAACTGCCTGGGCCCAATGACATTAATGCCTTGAGCTGATTCACTAACCTGACAACCCATTTGCTCCAACACTCTAAGAAATTGTGTATCCCCTTGCAGTGCTTGGCGTTGCAAACCTGTTACAGTCACCTCACCTTGGGTAAGCGCGGCCATAGCAAAAAAATACGAGGCAGTTGAAGCATCCGGCTCAATAACATAATCACGTCCCTGGTATTGACCCGGATGCACCAGTAAAGTGTCATCCATGCGCATCACTTCAACCCCAAAATCTGCCATCATCGCCATGCTCATCGAGACATAAGGCTTATGAGTTAAACGACCGGCATCAAGCACCATTGGTGCCTCTGCTAATGGCGCTGCCATTAAAAGCCCTGATAAAAACTGACTGCTCAAACTAATATCAATCTGCACCTCACCGCCTGATAAGCCTTGTGAATGCATAACAAAGGGCATTTTCCCAGCCTGTATCTCAAAAGCAAATTCAACACCCTGATCTTGTAACACACTCAGCAGCGGACCAAGCGGTCGCTCGCTCATGCGCCCAGAAGCCCAGAAGCGATATTGCCCATGCATAGCAGCGCAGGCAGCGACCAGAAAGCGTGTGGCAGTACCGGCATCACGACAATACAACTCAGCCTGTGTTTGCGGGAATTGGCCATCACAACCGACTACCTCACACGTCGCTTGAGCGCGATCCCATTGGCATTGCACTCCCAGAGACTGTAACGCCGTGACAAAAACTTCACTATCATCGCTAGCCAACATGCCAGTCAAACGGCTATGACCTTTGGCTAGAGCTGCAAGCAATAAAGCCCGATTGGTAATACTTTTCGAGCCAGGCACGGTAACTATACCGCTAATTGGTTTATTGACGGGGGTTATTCTTTGCCGTGTCATGGCAGCATAATCTCCTGCAATTGCACCAAATCAATGGCATAAGCACCCCCCATACTGGCGTTTGCCGGATCAGCATGACATTCGAGCATCACACCATGGGCACCGGCTGCTTTGGCCGCCAATGTCAGTGGCGGCACTAAATAATTTGCCCCTGCCGCTTGCGTGGGGTCAACGACCACAGGCAGATGGGTCAGCTTTTGCAGTGCCGGCACAATGGCTACATCTAAGGTGAATTGGCTATGCTCACAGAAA
>JANQIS010000047.1 GCA_028282045.1 Gammaproteobacteria bacterium | reverse complement strand
TAGTTACTCCATTAACATAAATCGCTCTCAACACCACGAATTATATACGTTCTAATAGCTTAATCTATGGATGAAATTAATTTGACGACACCCTCTAGCGTAATAATCTCGGGCCTGATGTAGTTACGGATATTTTTTGTTTTAATCACTTGCCAGAGATAATATATTTCAATCAATATTAAAGGGGCTAGAAAGTAGGGTTTTATTGAGAACCCAATCGCAGCCAAACAACCATATAGACTCGATTCCCATCTGTTAATTTGTTGTTTCCTGATTCTGAGTAAAGTGAGGAGAATATATGGGGTGGTTAATGTCAGTGCAAAATGCTCTCTTTCTCCAAACCAAAACAATGGCAATATTAAGACCAAGAACATAAAAACTATAGTGAAGAATTGAGGTGTAAGGCGTTTGCTAGTAAATATTTGCCTTAGTAGTCGGTAGTAAATCAGTAATGATGCCAATGCAAGAGAGAAGAAGTAAATCAAGAAAGCTGTATATACTTTCAAGCCGGTAAGTAATGAAATACCCACTGCCGGCATGTATATGATAATGGTTAAAGGAGGGTTTTCGTCAATAAAGTTTGTATAATACGAGCCACCATGCAATATTATACCGGCATCACGCATGAGCAATAGACTGTCCCAATTGGGTAAAATTGTCGATTGCACAATTTGTATGAGAATAGCAACTATAAAAATCGAAATGAAACAAGCGTAAAAAATTAACTTGTTTTTCATAGAGTAATAACCTTGAGAGGAGTGGGCCTGAATTGTTTAGCAATCACGTCGTAAACCATCGCTATTAATGGCGGTGATATAAGGCGCATCTGCGCGAGCGGATTAATCAGGTGTTTTCTGTTGCTCAATATACTGTCGAAGAATCTCAATCGGCGCACCAATTATTATTTTCTAGCTTATTTTGCTGTTTTTGTTATCATAAATCAAACACACACCAACCATTATTTGGCGCATTGAAAGCCATTAAGGTCCGTCTTTACCCAATACCTGAACAGGCTGACTTTTTAAATCATCAATTTGGCGCTGTGCGTAAAGTTTATAACCTGGGTTTGGTCATTATGCAGAACCGCTATCGCCACCACTAGCAAAAACGGTTATGAAGATGAAGCCCTGGCCAAAGCACTTAAGACATGGGCTGGATCGTTAGAAATCGCTTTAAGCAAAGCCTTTGCAGGGCCGGTCGGCGATCTTCTACCTTGTTCCCAGTTGCGTAATGTTGCTAATTTTACATCAATTAATTGGCAAAACTTAGCTTGCGATAACCCCGTGCGGGCTCTGATCTCTTTAACCTTCAGTGTATCAACAACAAACTCACGAGAGGGCGAGCGTTCACCATCTACAATTTCATTCATTTGTTGCATGCTTTCTACTAACTTATCAAACAGCTCTTTTTCCATGTCACCACCTTTCGTTTAGTTGCTTGAGTATCTTTTTCTGCTCAGCCGTTAAATCATCTTTTTTACCTTTCTGATAAATCAAAAGCAGACGAATTTGCGAGTCAGGCATCACATAGTAGTAAATCACTCTTACACCGCCTCGTTTGCCTTTACCTTGGGCGCTCCAGCGCACTTTACGAAAACCACCGGTGTTTTGAATCACGTCATCAGCTAAAGGATTTTCGCTCAAAAAGTGTTGAAAATCGGTGTACTCTTTGTCTGATAACAGTGATTTCAATTCACTTGTGAAAACAGGGGTTTCGATAAATACCAACTGTGTTCACCATGACTTGTTTATAATGGCATTATATGCCAATGGCGTACATGCGTCAATGGCTTACTTAAAATTAATTTCGCTGAGATTGAGAACTTAATCGTGTTCAGACCAGTAATGCAGAGCAGCTTCATAAGGGCAAAACTTATGGTTTGGTGGTCAATTTCACGCTGAAACCGTAAATTTTCATACGTGCTATTTCGGGCAGTTATCAAATTCTTAGCGTACCTCTTCGTTCCAATGATTGTCATAGCTTACATGTTGATCATCATAATAATTAATGTTTTGTTCTGGTGGCGTATACTTGCGTTCTTTTCGGGTATGTCTGTCCATTTGCTACTAATGCCATGCTTTTTACAAAACTGATAGGCACTGTACTTTAAAAAGTCGAGTGTCTTTTTTAGACTCTCGGGTGTGGTTTTCCTACCTTAATTAAATAACAATTCAATCTCAAGAAGTGTGTGATAGCGCCAGTGATCAATGTAACCTTCAAGGGGTTTTTATAGTAAACTTACGGGCTTAATAACTGACGGGTTAAGTCGCTGACAACAGACTTTGGTCAGTTGATAGCCATAGCAAACAAACACAAATAGCCGCTGATGCCAGTAGCGAAAAAGCAAACTTTTCGCTAGACTGTTGCGGTTGATTAATCAGATATATGAGGATTAAGTAATCTCCAATAACCGAAGGAAGCTATAATACCATGAAAAAATCACGGAACATCTATTTGGTAGGTCCACTGGGCGCAGGGAAAAGTACTATTGGCCGCTATCTGGCTGATGAGTTGAAAATGGACTTTTTCGATACGGATACAGTTATTGAGGAGCGATGTGGCGCAGAAATCAGTTGGATTTTTGATGTAGAAGGAGAGGCGGGATTTCGCAAGCGTGAAGAAAAAGTTGTCCACGATCTGACTGAAAAAACGGGTATCGTTTTAGCTACAGGTGGTGGTGTGGTTGAGTCAGGGGCTAATCGCGCCCGCCTTTCTGCTCGTGGCACAGTGGTTTACTTGAAGGTAGACCTTGAGCACCAGCTCGATCGCACCATGAAAGACAAGAAACGCCCTTTGCTGCAACAAGGTGACAAACGTGAGGTCTTACAAGAACTGAATTCACGTCGTGAGCCGCTATATAAAGAAGTGGCTGAATTTGAAGTCACCACGGGGGACCGTAGCGTACGTACGGTGGCCAATGAAATTATCCAGATGGTTACGGCGGACGATTTGTGATTGAAGTCTCCGTACCACTGGGTAAGAGAGCTTATTCTATATTGATTGAGCGCGGGTTGTTGTCTCACCCGCACACCTGGTTGGCCTCGTATTATTATCAGGAGTGGGTGGTGGTGACTGATGAAAACGTCGCGCCGCTGTATCTCGATGCTTTTGTGAACCATTTAACTGGCAAGCGTGTTGTGACGATTGTCTTACCGAGCGGTGAACAAGCCAAAAACATTGATCATTGGTTGATGGTACTGAATAAAATGTTGCAGGCTAAAATAAGCCGTAGTGGCTGCTTGGTGGCTTTAGGTGGTGGTGTAGTGGGTGATTTGGCCGGTTTTGCTGCAGCATGTTACCACCGTGGTATTGATTTTATTCAAATCCCGACAACGCTTTTGGCGATGGTCGATTCATCCGTTGGCGGCAAAACGGCTGTCAATCATTCGCTAGGCAAGAATATGATCGGTGCGTTTTATCAGCCGAAGAATGTGATTATTGATCTTAACGTGCTCTCGACCTTGCCGTCGCGTGAGTATGCCGCCGGATTGGCTGAGGTAGTTAAATACGGCTTAATCTGGGATGAGCACTTTTTTGAGTTGTTAGAACAAAAAGCGACTATGATCCAAGAGCGTTGCTTAGATGTGTTGGGGCGGGTTATCGCGCGCTGCTGTGAGATTAAAGGTGAAGTGGTAGCGCTGGATGAGACTGACTCAAACATACGCGCTATTTTAAATTTCGGTCATACCTTTGCTCATGGCATTGAAGTGGCCACGAATTATCAGCGTTACTTACACGGTGAAGCCGTGGCTATTGGCATGTGTATGGCGCTGGAGCTAGGGGTAATACTGGAAGAGTTACCAGTGTCGTTGTTGGAGCGTACCCGACATTGGTTGACAACGATGAGCTTACCCACGTCGTTGGATGATGATATCGATCCGCAAGCTGTGTGGAATGCTATGCAATGGGACAAAAAGAAGACAAGTAAAGGGCTACGCTTTGTCCTATTGGCGCGTTTAGGTAAGGCATTGGTGCGTGATGATGTTAACGTTGAAATAGCAAAGTCAGTAATTTATTAAACTCACTAACCACAAAGGCTCTTGTCCCATGATTCAAAATGATCGTTTGCTTAAAGCCTTGCGCCGTGAACCTGTTGACCGTGCGCCGATTTGGGTAATGCGCCAGGCCGGGCGCTATTTGCCAGAGTACCGCGCTACACGTCAGAAAGCCGGTAGCTTTATGGCATTGTGCCAAAATCCTGAGCTGGCCTGTGAGGTCACGCTTCAACCGATTGAGCGTTATGGTTTGGATGCGGCAATTTTATTTTCTGATATCCTCACCATCCCTGATGCGATGGGTTTGGGGCTACAATTTGTTGAAGGTGAAGGCCCTCAGTTTGCTCACCCAGTGCGCTCACAAGCGGATATTCGTGCCTTGAGTGTGCCAGATCCTAATGAGGCGCTGCGTTATGTTATGGATGCTGTCTCACTGATTAAAAAAAGCCTCAACAATAGCATTCCATTGATTGGCTTTGCTGGCAGCCCCTGGACTTTAGCGACCTATATGGTGGAAGGACAGGCCAGTAAGCAGTTTCATCATATCAAGCACTTGTGTTATCAGTACCCACAGCTAATGCAAATGCTGCTTGATACCCTCACTCAGGCAGTCAGCCAATATTTATTAGCCCAAATTGAGTCGGGTGTTGATGCACTGATGGTGTTTGATAGTTGGGGCGGTATTCTGCCCACTACAGCTTATTTAACTTATTCACTGCAGCCAATGCAGCGTATTGTACAAGACATCAAGGCTAAGCATCCGAATATGCCGGTGATATTGTTTACCAAAGGAGGTTCTGCCTGGCTGGAGCACATTGCAGCAACTGGCTGCGATGGCGTGGGTGTTGACTGGATCTTGCCGATGAGCCAAGTGCGCGAACGTATCGGCGGCCAAGTGGCTATCCAGGGTAACCTGGATCCGGCAGTATTGCTCTGTGATGAAGCCACTATCATAGCTGAAACACAAGCACTATTAGATGACTTTGGCAACCACCCTGGACACATTTTTAACCTCGGGCACGGTATTACGCCGGATGTTAAGCCTGAGGCAATGGCCGCTCTGGTCGAGACGGTCAAAAGCAGTGTGAATGATAATCGATTCTTTGCAGTCGATCAGTCAAACTAGCAGTTGCTTCATTATCATTATGCAAGCCTATAGAGCACATTTCCAACAATGGGACGAGCAGACACTGGTTGTGACAGTAAACCAGCGCCTAGCACAGCGGTTGCAACAACTATGGCTGCAGTGGTGTGCTGAGCAAGGCCAGCCTGGTATCCGTGGTGATGGGGTGATATCACAACATACTTGGTGTGCACAGCTCTGGCAGCAAGTACGTATTGATCATGCCTTGCCATGGCGTGTAATGCCAGCTCATGAATTGAGTTGGCAGTGGTATCAAACTGTCAAACATAGCGAAGCGGGCTCAGGATTGCTGCAAGTTAAGCAAACAGCAGCTTTGGCCCAGGCGGCTTGGGAACAGTTACAGTGGTGGGGCCAGTCATTGAGCCAGATTCCAGCACCCCATGGTGCTGATGTGGCAACTTTTATCGGCTGGGCACAACAATTTGAACACGGGTGTATACAACAGCAAGTAATAGCAGCCTGTCAGCGTTGGCAGCATATTGTGCAACAGGGTGTCAATGTTCGGCATCAACATATTGTGCTGGTTGGTTTTGACCAGGTAGCACCGGTGCTGCAGCAGTGGCTAGATCAATTACAAGCCCAAGGATTGCAAGTGACGGCAATCAACTTGCCACCACTGGCTCAAGTTACTGTATCAGCATGTCATGATGGTGCCAATGAACGGACACAGGCAGTGCAATGGGCGCTGAACCAAGTGGAGCAAAACAGGCAAGTTGCATTAATTGACCCCCAATTACAAGCCCAGCGTAATCATTGGCAGCGTTTGTTATCACAACATAATGTCAGTTATGCGCTCTCAGGCGGTGTACCATTAACAACACAACCGATTATTCATGATGCCTTGCGTTTATTAGCCTTACAGCAGCTATCTGAGCGCGATGCCTGGTGTGAGCTAATCACTTCGCCTTTTCTGGCAGCGGCAGAAGTGCAGCTAACCGGACGTCAAATCACTGCGGCACGGTTGCGTCAATGCCTTCCACACCAAGTGACTGCCTCACAAGTCTTAGCGTTATTAGAACAGAACGCACAATATCATACTCTGCATAGCCTATGGCATGGGGCACCACCACAGCCCGACACGCAGGATGCTGTTATATGGTTGCAGTGGGTGCAAGCGTACTTGGCGCACTGGGGTTGGCCAGGCCAACGTAGCCTCAGTAGTGAAGAGTACCAAGCGGTAAACAAATTTTATCAGGTATGCAGTCAACTCTTACACTGGCCGCTCTGCGGTCAGTGGCTGATGCGCTTACATCATGTGTTGGAGCATACTTTATTTCAACCTCAAAGCCCTAAGCAAGCGCAGATTAATATTTTAGGCCTGCTGGAATCGGCTGGACAAGTATTTGATGCCATTAGCATAGTCGGGTTGGATGATACCACGTTTCCCGGTGCTGCAAATCCTAATCCATTTTTACCGATTCACTGGCAGAAAGCTTTGAATATGCCCCATAGCAGTGCACAGCGTGAGCTACACTTTGCACAACAACTATGGACGCAGTGGTTGGGGCAAACCCCACTGTTGCGTATCAGCTATGCCAGTAGTGAGGGCGATGTAGCCCAGGCACCATCGCGGTTGTTAGGCGAATACCCCGTTGGGCAAACTCAGACCTTAACAGATAACATAGTTAAATCACCGCCGTTGACGACCATTGTTGATGAGCAAGGGCTCGGCTTGGACGATGCGCAGTTGGCTGAGCTGCAAGGTGGAGCTGGAATTTTTAAGAGTCAATCTTTATGCCCGTTCCAAGCTTATGCGCGCTATCGCCTACAGGCTAAAGCACCGGAGCAATACCCACAGCAGATCGATGCAGCAATGCGTGGAGCGATGTTGCACGATGTACTGGAGCGCATCTGGCAACAGTTAGGGCAGCAGAGTGCACTATTGGCGTTGGAGGAAATGCAACTTCAAGCTGTCGTGATGCAGGTGGTTTTCCAGGTGCTCTACCACTGGCAACAACGTTACCGTGATTTATTCCATGAGGTGATGGTGCAACTGGAGCGAGAGCGGTTATGTACTATCGTGTGTTTATGGTTGAGCCAAGAAAAATTACGGCCGAGTTTTGGCGTGTTGGCTCAGGAACACACCTTGTTTGGCTATGTGGGGCGTATTCCTGTGCAATTGCGTGTTGATCGTATTGATCAGCTTGAACAGGGTATGCGTTTGGTGATTGACTATAAGAGTGGCCATGTTAGCACTGCCGATTGGACTGGTGAGCGTTTGGCGGATGCGCAACTGCCTTTGTATCTTCAGTTGACCCGGGCCGATGCTGCGACGTTTGCCATTATTAAACCAGAAAAACAATTTTTTGCCGGTATCAGTGCTGAGGAGACTGGCATCGACGGTATCAATACCAGCCTGCAGCAGCAAACTTTTGCAGCGCTCAAGCAGCAGTGGCATGAGCAACTGACTCAATTGGCTGCGGACTTTGCCGGTGCGGTGGCAACCGTTGATCCGCTAACAGTCAAAAAAGCGTGCCAGTATTGTGAGTTGGCGTCATTGTGCCGTATCAATGCGCAATACGGGGAAGATGGCTATGAATGATCATGCTGCGCGTCAACGTGCTTTACAGGCCAATCAGTCTTTTATTGTGCAGGCGCCGGCAGGCTCGGGTAAAACTGAATTATTAATCCAACGATGTTTAGTGTTGCTCACTCAAGTGGCTCAGCCTGAATCAGTGCTGGCACTGACTTTTACACGCAAAGCCGCTACTGAGATGCGCGAGCGTTTATTACAAGCGTTGCAGCGCGGGCAGGATGATACGCCACCGGACTCTGATCACGCCCGGGTTACCTGGCAATTGGCACGCCAGGTGCTCAAACATGACCAACAGCATGATTGGCAGTTGTGTAACAATCCACAGCGCTTGCGTATTACCACTATTGATAGTCTGTGTGCCGGTTTGATAAAGCATATGCCATTGTTATCTGGCATGGGTTCGTTAGCTCAGGTCACTGAGATGCCGGATGCTCTATATCAGGCGGCAGTGCAAAGCTTACTCGATGACCTGCAGGATGATCAGGTGCCTTGGCATCAGGCTTTGATGACATTGATGCACCATTGTGATAACCGTGTTGATTTGGTAACTCATCTGCTCACCCAGATGCTGAGCAAGCGTGAGCAATGGTTGCCGATGGTGCAAGCTGCAAAGCATACTGAAGACTTAAAACATCATATTGAAGCTGCGCTTAATGCCCTGCAAGAGGCAACGCTGCAAGGTTTACAAGATAGTGGCGTAGCGTACTTATCTGCCTGGTGCGAGATAGTGAGGTTCAGCCATGAACACTTAGGGATTGAAACTGCCCGGCCTTATACGATGGCTTGGTGGCAGCAACTGACCAAGGTCATATTGGCAAAAGACGGTTGGCGTCAACGTTATACTGAAAAGGAAGGCTTTCCTGCCGCCTCAAAAGAAAAAGATGCGCAACGCAAAGCATACTATCAGGCAGCCAAAGCACATGTGAGTGAGGTGGTGGGCCAATGCCAGTCTGATAATGCATTGCTGCAGTTGTTAATGACGGTGCGGGATTTCCCACCAGTCACATTGAATCAGACACAGTGGCAAGCTATCGATGCATTGCTAGGGGTGTTGCCGGTGTTGGTAGCGCACTTAACCGTAGTCATGGCTCAGCGCTCTCAGGTGGATTTTAATGCGTTATCGTTAGCAGCATTACAAGCGTTAGGAGAACCGCAGGCACCGACGGATCTGGCATTGTATATGGATTTGCGTATTGAGCATATTTTGGTGGATGAGTTTCAAGATACCTCATCAATGCAATATCGTTTACTGGAGCGTTTAACCGCTGGTTGGCAAAGTGGTGATGGGCGCACTCTATTTTGTGTTGGTGATCCGATGCAGTCGATTTATCGTTTTCGCCAGGCTGATGTGGGGTTATTTCTCCAGGCCAAACAAGAAGGCATTGGTGATGTGGCATTGGAGTTTATCTGTCTTACACGCAACTTTCGCTCCAGCGGCGTGTTGGTAGAGTGGTTCAATCAAACTTTCGCTGATGTGCTGCCGCAACATGATGATGCGTTGACTGGGAGTGTGTCATACAGTCAGGCCCAAGCCGTGCATCAGGCTGAGGCTTCGGATGGTGTACAGTCGTTGCTGTTTGATCAGGCTGCTGGCGTGCCATGGGTTGAGGTGATACGCTCAGCGCAACACACCTCAGGCAGTATCGCGTTGATCGTCCGTTCACGCCCACACTTAGACACGGTATTACCTGCTTTGCAACGTGCTGCTATTCATTATCAAGCTGTAGATATTGAGACTTTGTCACAACGTGCTGTGATTCAGGATTTACTTAGTCTGACGCAAGCACTGTGTGATCATACCCATCGTCTGGCATGGTTAGCCGTATTACGTGCACCGTGGCTGGGACTGAGCCTGCCGGATTTGACTCGCATTGCTCAGGCTAGCCAGGAGCAGACGATTTGGGCAACGTTACAAGAACCTTCGTTGCTGGAGCAATTATCCGCCTATGGATGCCAGGTGTTGCCCCATTTTATTACCTGTATCCACAATGCCATAACCCAACGTGATCGCGGTGGGTTGTCTGTTCAAATAGAAGCATTGTGGCAGGCATTGCAAGGCCCGGCATGTTTGCGTCATGAGCAGGACAACGAAAATGCCCGCCGTTATTTTGCGTTGTTAGAACAGTACTGTGAGTGTGGTCGATTACAACAGCCACAACAGTTTTTACAGCAATTACAACAATTACGTGCAGTCTCTATTGCACCGCAGGCTGATGCCATTAGCGTGATGACGATCCATAAATCCAAAGGGTTAGAGTTTGATACGGTAATCCTGCCTGGCTTGGAGCACCATGAGCGACCCGCCGATCAGCCAGTGCTGCTGTGGGAAGATGTCCACATTGCACAGCAAGAATATTTGTTGATGGCACCGATTCGCCGCCGCGATCAAACCAAAGACAGCCTTTATCAATTGTTATATCAGCGTGAGCAGCAGCGCTCCAGGCAGGAGAGCAGACGTCTATTGTATGTGGCCGCTACGCGAGCTAAGCGTCGATTGGTATTAGTGGGGCAAGTGGTACCAAAGGATGGTGAAATCAAGCAGCCCAGTGTGCAAAACTTCTTAGGTATGCTTTGGGCACACTTGCCCGATCGCACTGTGCAACAGAGTAATATAGTGCAGGAGCAAGTTGCGCCGGTTCGTGCTGGCTTAGAACGCTTAACCGGTTTGCCCACACCATCTGCGCTATTGGATATGACATGGGGTGGTAACTATCCGCAGCCCTGGCATGTGCCGGAAGTGGCAGCGGCAGTGGGCACGGTTATGCATCAATTACTGGCGCAGTGGGTCGGGCTATCGCCTGAGCAAGTATTAGCGCAATGGCAGCGGTTGCGTGAGAGTGTGATACTGCAACTTGTTGAGCAGGGAGTGGCCTTAGCCCAGCAAGCACAGGCATATAGCTATTTGGATCAATGCGTTAGACATATGACCACAGATCAACATGGCCAGTGGTTACTGCAATGCCATCAAATGGACTGCCAGGAATATCCGTTACATTGGTTAGATGAGTGTGGTGAAGTGAATAAAGTGATATTGGATCGTAGTTTTGTTGATAAGCAGGGGGTGCGCTGGATTATTGACTATAAAACAGCTCAGCCACCTGTGGCCGCTATTGAAGACTGGTTAGCGCAGCAAGTTGTACAGTATCAAGGGCAGCTACAGCGCTATCGCGAGATCTGGCAACGTTTTGAATCTGGTGAAATTCGCTGTGCACTCTATTTTATTGCTATACCTCGATTAGTGAACATTCTATAGCTGACCGTATTCAACCGGGTTAGTGGTAGCGTGTCGCTAATCCGTGCTTCTGCACACTTGCCAAACAATCTTGTCAGCGCCATAATTAACGGCGCATTATTTTTGAGTAAGAATACAAGACATGAAAATTGGTATACCCAAGGAAATTAAGAACCATGAGTATCGTGTCGGGTTAACGCCTGGCTGTGTGCGAGAATTGGTGTTGCAAGGCCATGAGGTGATGGTTGAGACACAAGCCGGTGCGGGTGTGGATTTCTCTGATGAGTATTATCAAAGTATGGGTGCTGCTATTGTCGATACGGCTGAAGAAATTTTTGCTCGCAGTGAGCTGATCATTAAAGTGAAAGAACCTCAGCCTAACGAATGTAAAATGCTCCATGAAGGACAAACCCTATTTACCTATCTGCATTTGGCCCCGGATGCTGAGCAAACACGCTTATTGGTGGAGTCCGGTTGCACTGCTATCGCTTATGAAACTATTACTGATCGGCATGGTCGTCTACCATTGCTCTCACCGATGAGTGAGGTGGCCGGTCGCATGTCAGTACAGGCCGGTGCCCATTGTTTGGAAAAAGCACAAGGCGGTCGTGGTGTGTTACTTGGCGGTGTGCCTGGAGTGCGTCCTGCTAATGTACTGGTCATTGGTGGTGGCGTAGTGGGTAGCAATGCGATCCGTATGGCAGTGGGGATGGAAGCCCAGGTAACCGTATTGGATAAATCTATCCAAAGGCTGCGTGAGTTGGATGATTTCTTTGGTTCACGTTTAAATACCATTTATTCCACACGTGATAACTTGGAGCATTATCTGGGGCAGGCTGATTTGGTCATCGGTGCTGTATTGGTACCGGGTGCTGCTGCGCCACAATTGATTGCGCGTCAAGCGCTGAAAACTATGCGCAAGGGTAGCGTGATTGTTGATGTGGCCATTGATCAAGGTGGTTGCTGTGAAACCAGCCGTGCGACTACGCACGATGAACCAACCTTTGTTGAAGAAGGCGTGGTGCACTATTGTGTCGCCAATATGCCTGGCGCAGTGGCGCGTACTTCAACCATTGCGCTCAATAACGTCACTTTGCCTTATACGATGCGCCTGGCATCACTAGGCCCGAAAGAAGCATTATTGAATGATGGGCATTTTATGGCGGGTTTGAATGTGCACAAAGGCCAGGTAACCTGTGAAGCCGTGTGTGATGCATTAGGTTATGATTTTGTTGCGCCGGCTAAGGCGTTAATGTCGTAAACACAAAGAACTTGCCCTTATTTAACGCGAGTTATTTACAGGTCCTTTGGTCGTTTCAGGGTGATAAAATGATATCTGCTTGCTGTTTCATAGTCGCAATATCCTGATCTGATAAAACCTTTACCTCACTGGGTAAGTCAGCGAGGCCAGCCTTGCTAATTTCGGTTTTGTTCACCCACAATGCGACATCATAAAGCGCTAAGGCCAAGAAAGTTTTATGATAAGCTTCTTGTGGTGCATCAGGGATGTCTTGCAGGTTCTTAATACCCTGGCCGGTTAGCAACACGCTGACCTGGTGATCAAAGGCCGATAATCCCATCGCCAGCTCCAGGCCAACTCGTGCCCGATTATCTGTTTGGTAGGGCGCATGGACAATTTCGATCACAATACGTTTCATCCCATACCTCAAAAAAGTACCGTTTGGGTAGTGTGATCGCAGGATTGAGCCAGTTTACCCATGCCACTAACGATAAAGGGCTGGATAAGCTCTTGCTTGCTCAGATGCCTCTCAACTGAATCAATACAACAGCAAAGCGTCGTACTGGATTGTTCGGCAAACTTCTGCCAGAAATCATCACGACTGATGGCTTGTGTTACGCCTTGGTCGAAGAAAAAAATCAAGGGGATTTCATTTTGGTGTTTAAGACAATACGCTTTTGCTTGTTGTGAAGCTGGCGAATCGGGTATCTGAGTAATAATAACTGTCACTGACATGGCAATAAAAAGCCCGCTGTTGCGGGCTTAAACTTACAGCATCAATTGCGATTACCCGCAAACAGTGCTAACAATTGTAAAATGGTTAAGAAAATATTATACAGCGAGGCAAACAATACCACGGTTGCGATAACATAGTTTTTCTCACCACCGCGTACAATCGCATTGGTTTGAAACATAATGTAAGCGCCGGAGATAAGAGCGATAACCACTGAAAAGGCTAAAGCTAAAGCGGGCAGTTTAAACAGGAAGGCATTTAAGATCACACCAACGATAATCACCAACATACCAATACCTAAAAAGCGGCCCCAGTGCGAGAAGTCGCGATTAGGATTGAGTGAAATGGCTGAGAGCACCAGGAAAATAATCCCTGTCATGCCAAGCGCCATACCGATCAATTGTGCGCCATTGCTGAAGTTGTGGATGTACATATTAAGGATCGGGCCAATACTCCAACCCAGAAAACCGGTGTAGACAAATGTCAGCAGCAGACCAACCATGCTACGTGCAGTAGCACTGATAGCATAGGGCAGGCCAATAGCCAGTACAATAAATAAAATAAGGTTGATGGGCGGTGCGTTAGTTATCAGCGCAATGGTCGCCGTAATCGCACTAAAAATCAGCGTTAATGACAATAACAAATAAGTGTTACGCAACACCTTGTTGGTAGCAATCATAGATTGCGCATTATGTAAGGCTGAAGGTTGTTGGTTCATGGTTGAGCTCCTTGAGTGAATCTCTACAGTTTAACGTTGGTGATTATATACCAAACTTTTTATTATATATAGGGGGTGATGTCTGAAATTTCAAGTGAAGGAAGGGAGGTTTTTCTGAGATTTACCTGTGCAACATGATGAATACCCAGGTTAAAGTGTGACAGGGCTTTTGCTGGGGGGGATAAGTTAAGCAAAAGGACAGCGTTCAGCGCCTTTAACCACATTGGCTGTGTCGTAAATCAATGGCTGAGTGGTGTTAATGGTAACCTCGTAGCCACTGAATTTGCGGATGTTGATGACTTTATCGCCGATCATCCAGTACTGGCCTTTAATACCTTGTAAAATACCCTGGTAAGCGGGTGTTTTATCTAAATTCAATGTGCTGATTTTTTCTGGGTAATGGCGTACGGGGTAGTTAAGTGTGGTCGTCAATTCATCACACAGAAGGATTTGCTCTGCACCAAATTCAACTTGCAGTGCCTGTAGGGTAGGT
>JANQIS010000128.1 GCA_028282045.1 Gammaproteobacteria bacterium | reverse complement strand
ACCATTACATCAACTGCAGCAACAGGCTCAAGGGCAATAAACTGATGCACTGCCTCGGTAACGATCACTCCACAGGTAAAAATCAAAACCAGGCCATTGACCATCGCAGCTAAAATACTGGTTTTCTTCAAGCCATAAGTGCGCTTCTCTGAGCCATGGCGCTGCATCAAGCGATAAGCAACCCAAGTAAAAAGCAAGCTCAACACGTCGCCTAAATTATGTCCGGCATCGGCCAGCAAGCTAGTCGAATTGGCCAAGTACGCGTAGATTGCTTGTACTATCACATAACCACCATTGGCAACAACAGCTAACAAAAATGCATGGTTAAACTGGGTCGGGGCATGATGATGATGATCGTGATGGCAGTGACTCATACAAGTTATGTTTATATTTGTTGTATCAGCATACTAACATGACGGATAAATAAAAACGATTCTCATTTAAAAGAGGGTTAAACCAGCCCACGGCCAATACCACCAGGCAATTAATATAATCAACACCGCACCAATTATTTTGGGCACTAGCCCCCAACGCAAAGCGCGTGCCGGACTAACATAATCAACACTGGTAATAACGGCCATTGCCGGGGTACTAATAGGTAATAAGAAGGTCAATCCGGCGGCTGTAGCAATAATTAAGGTAATGGCACGGGGGTCGATACCAAACTGTGGCGCAAGTGATAAGCCAATCGGCATCAATACCGCAACTGCGGCGGCATTACTCATCGCTTCGGTCAGGATAAAAGATAACCCGACCAGAATGATAAAAACCGTTATTGGCGAGGTAATTCCCAATGACAGGATACGCTCCACAATTACATGCGCTGCGCCGGTATCACGCAATGCAGCCCCCAAAGCAATAGCACTGCCGTACATAACAAAAATGCCCCACTGTACATCGTGCTCTATTTCACTCCAACGGGTAATACCGGTTAAAAAAGCCAGTAACACCCCTATAAAAGCAACGGCCTCCAAACCAATACGCCCGCCAATTGTCAGCCACATAATGACCGTTATGCCTAATACCGCCAAGGTTAATAGCTCACGTCGTGACCATCCACCCAATTCTTTTTGGTAACGCTTGAGATGTTCTTGCGCTGTATTCAGGTTGACCTTGCAGCCCCATGCCACCAACATCACCGTTAAAAACGCCACGGCTAACATGGCTAAAACCATGGGATAAACATAGTAAGTCCAGCCGGCAAAACTGATATTCATATGGCTGATACTTTGCAACATGCCCAATGCCAATGGCGCACGGGCACCACCAAGTAGCGTCATGGTACCGCCGATGATCGCACCCCAGCCCATGGCAAGGAAGGCTGCAAATGCAAACCGACTACCTACCTTCGATTTGGTCGCCGTGATAATTTCCAGCACAATCGGATACATCATCGCAGCAACAGCATGTTCACTGATAAAAAATGCCAAAAACGCCGGCAGACAAAATAAGGACAACAACAAACCCATCGGGGTCTGACCACAACGTGTAATTAACAGTAGTGCAATACGTGTACTTAACCCTGAGCGCATTACCGGACTGGCTAAAATGAATGCCCCCAAGACAAAGAAGATGGCATCATTACCAAAGTAGGCATAGGTGGCCTGCGAGCTAATTGCACCACTTAATGGCAATAGCAGTAGCACGACAATGCCCGTGATCGCTAATGGCAGTGCATTGCTGATCCATAAAAATGCTGCCACTGCAAACACAGCCAATGCCGCATGTGCATTGGGTTTAAAGCCATAAAGTGGAATATAAGTTACTGCCCAGTACAATACTCCGGCAATGGCATACAGCCAAAGGTTACGCCAATAATGGCTTAAGGCACGATGTGAAGCGACGGGTTTCATTCGACGACTTTGGTCGGTACGCTATGTAAACGGCGCGCCATGGTTGGGTTGGTATCAGAGACCGCAGCACGCATAGGCTTTGAGGTTAACAATACCGCCTGTTTAATGCCTTGGACAATATCTCTAAACAATGGTTCTAATTGCTGGAACTGCGGCATATTCGCTGCTTGCCCTGGATCTTGTGCATTCAAATAAAAACGATATTCACTGAAGGTTAAAGTAAAGGCATTATGCCCAATTTTTTCATAAACGTTATAACTCAAAAACGGACAATCATTCATCACATTATGGCAGGAACCGCAATAGGCTCGACCGGTAAAAACAATGCTACCTGTTTTAGCGTCGACAAAGTTAACCTGGAAGTGATACAACGCTTCATTCATAGCAATCCAAGTACGGCTTCGGCTATAAATCTCAGCAGCCGTAGTTTTTGGTACCGTGACTGCTTTAGTGTAATACTGCAACCCTTTGGGCACTGGACTAGCACAACCGCCCAGCACTGCACTCAGCACAATTAATCCACCCACACGCGTTATATGCTTCATCACCGACAGGCCTCATTTTTTCTCTGCCTTTAGAAAATAGCACAGTCTTGGCGCATTAGCGAAAGGTGATCTTTTCTGGATACACCAATAGCATCACCGCTGAACCAACAATACAAGCAACAAAAGCAATCAAAGCCCATGTATACAGATGCAGACCTAATACAGCACTACCAAAACCCTCGGGGCTTGTTATATGCAAACAAATTTGTCGTAAACTCACCGCCGCACCGGCGG
>JANQIS010000086.1 GCA_028282045.1 Gammaproteobacteria bacterium | reverse complement strand
TAGCGGCGCCAATTAATTAACGGGCGTATCACTCTTGCTGCCACCATCGGATTTTTTTGGTCTAGCTGCAACACCCAGTCAATGAGCCAACGATACGTTGCGCCATCAGTTTGATGAAAGTGCCCATCGTTGCGAGAAAATGCAACCAGCAATGAATATACCTTGTTGGGATTGTTTGGCTCAAAAGCTGGATGTTGGGTGAGCTGACACACAGTCTCAAAAGTATGCTGGCCTTGGGCATTGGCTTGCAGTGCTAACCATTTATCGACTACCAGGGCATCGTGTTGCCAATGTTGATAAAACTCTTCCATTAATGCTTGCCACGCGCAGTGGTCTGCTACATTGGCTAATGCTGATAATGCTGCCATGCGCTCAGTCATGTTAGTGGCTTTTTGGTAATGATGCTCCACTAAGCTGATCAATTGTGGGCGTTGTGTCGCAGCCAAATAGTATAAACACTGTGCACACAACGAGCGCTTGGCAATAGCCGATTGATTGCGTTCATAGTTTGCTTGTTTGTGCGTATGATAAGCCTGTACCCAGCAATCCTGTAGTTGTTGGGCAATTTGTGTCACCAGCCAGGCGCGTGCTGCTACCAGTTGATCTAACGGAGCTTGCTCATAAGTCTCCATCAGGGTGCTCAGTGTGGGCACTTGTAATGCCAAGGCAATCAGAGCCGGGTCAAGCTCTGGATGATGCAAGGTGTTTTTAATCGCATGCAGTAGTGCTGATGGTATTTGCCATTGGGTCTTGGGAGTATCAACACAGTGGTGGATTAAGCGCGTCATGGCTTGCTGGCCGGCATCCCAGCGATTAAAAGCGTCGGTATCGTGCGCAAATAAATACATCAGATCATCATTGCTCATGTCATAGGCTAATTTCACCGGTGCTGAGAAATCGCGCAGAATAGATAGTACAGGTTGCGCTGTGACATTATCAAAAGTAAAGGTTTGTTCGGTCTCATTGAGCACCAGCGTTTGTGTCTTAAGCAGCGTGGTGCCACTGTGGCTGATCAAACCCATCTTTATCGGAATATAAAAAGGTTGTTTGTTGGTTTGGCCTGGTGTATCAGGGCAGTGCTGTGACAGGGTCAAAGTAAAGCGCTGTTGCTGGGCGTCATAATGTGTTTTGACACTAACAACCGGTGTGCCTGCTTGGCTATACCAACACTTGAATTGCGTTAAGTCATAATGGTTAGCATCCTGCATTGCCTGAACAAAATCATCACAGGTGACAGCTTGGCCATCATGGCGTTTAAAGTACAGCTTCATGCCTTTTTGAAACCCAGCTTCGTCTAGTAACGTATGCATCATGCGGATGACTTCAGCACCCTTGTTGTACACTGTCACCGTGTAGAAGTTGTTCATCTCTTGGTAGCTGTCAGGGCGGATTGGATGTGCCATAGGGCTGGCATCCTCAGCAAACTGGGCCGAGCGAATGATCTTTGCATCTTCAATGCGCTTGACGGCACGCGTGTGCAGGTCCGCGGTAAATTCTTCATCGCGAAATACAGTCAAGCCTTCTTTTAAGCTTAATTGAAACCAGTCACGGCACGTGACACGGTTGCCAGTCCAGTTATGGAAATATTCATGGCCAATCACGGCTTGGACTAGTTCAAAGTCTTTGTCTGTTGCCGTTTGTTCATCTGCCAGCACATATTTGGTATTAAAGAGATTGAGCCCTTTGTTTTCCATCGCACCCATATTAAAATCAGGCACTGCTACGATCATGTAGCGGTCCAGGTCATACTCCAAACCAAAGCGTTGTTCATCCCAGTGCATAGCATCTTTCACTGCTTGCAGTGCGTAGCTGCATTTATCGATATCTTGAGCAAAAGCATAGATTTGAATCGCCACCTTACGGCCAGAGTGAGTGGTAAAAGTATCTTCGACGCATGTCAGATTACCGGCGACTAAAGCAAACAGATAACAAGGTTTTGGGTGAGGATCGTGCCATACGACTTGACGGCGAGAATCCTCCAATAGCGTATCTTCCAGTAGATTACCATTAGAGAGCATTACGTGATAGCGTTCACCATCAGCAATAATCGTTGTGGTAAAAACTGACAGACAATCAGGACGGTCAAGATAGTATGTGATCTTGCGAAAACCGTGTGACTCACATTGGCTGCAAAACATCTCACCTGAACGGTACAATCCTTCCAGTGATAAATTCTCTTGCGGTTTAATCTTCACTGTTGTCGTAAGGATAAACTGCTGTGGTGTCTTGTGAATAGTCAGGGTATCAGTACCGACAGCATATTCTGCTTGATTTAACGCAGCACCATCTATTGCAACGCTGATCAATTCCATATTCAGCCCATTGAGTACCAACGGTGCCTGATTTAATTGTCGCATACTCAGCGAACAAGTGACGATGGTGTGATCATCAAATAATTCAAATGTCAGTTCGGTTGTGTCGATTTGATAGTCGCTGGGTCGGTAATCTTTACGGTAGTAGGTGGTCGGCATAATATTGATTATCATCAGTTAGCGTAAGACATGGTGATATGCTAACCTGGATATTGCATCATGTCACTTGATTCTCATCCCCACAGCAGCGTCATATCTGCGTTATTGATAAAAATCGCTGCATTACATCGTGTTCAATTATGCCGTCTTGCAATTATTACCTCTGGCCTTGATCTGAAGCTGCTATGGGGCGATTGTCTGTGCAACATGATGCAATGTTTTTGACTTGTGCTATCGATCATATATGCTTTTATTTTTTGGACAAAAGGGCAAATAAGCGTGCTCAATCGTTACAAGGTGGTGTGGTTTGCCAGCTTAGGTGCAGGGCTGGAGTTTTTTGATTTCACCATTTATTTGCTATTTGCCACTTATCTAAAGCAGGTCTTCTTTCCCGACACCAGTGGCTGGATCGGTTTGTTAGCCGTTTTTGCGACTTTTGCCGTGGGGTATATTGCACGGCCGTTGGGGGGTCTGTGCTTTGGCCATGTCGGTGATAAGTATGGCCGTAAAAAATCACTGATGGTGGCCATTTTAATCATGGCCACGTCGACACTGTTAATTGGCTTGCTACCAAGCTACCAAGAAATAGGTGCTTTATCGCCATTTGCTTTAGTTGTATTGCGGATTATTCAAGGGTTTTCAGTTGGCGGTGAAATTCCGGGTGCAACCATATTCACCATGGAGCACTTCTCCAAGCACCGAACTGGATTGTTAGTTGGATTGATTTTTATGAGCATTACTTTGGGGAACTCATTGGCAGGGCTTGTCGCCTCTGTTTTGCGCCACTTACTGGATGATCAGGCAATGCTGAGTTGGGGGTGGCGTGTACCCTTTTTCATTGGGTTTGTGCTGGCCGGGGTGAGTTATGTTCTTCGTAAGCGCACACTGGAAACACCAGACTTTATCAGTATGTACGAGCACAACCGTATTGTTTCTGTACCAATAAAGGTATTGCTGCAACGCCATTGGCAACAACTCCTGGTCGGAGTGGGGTTAGCTGCACTCATTGCTGCATTGATTTCGACACTGTTATATATGCCGGTGTATATGACTCAAATATTGCATTATCCCAGTAATCAAGTGTATGTCATGATCACTGTGAGTTTTACGCTACTGGGTGTGTTAGTGCCTTTGTTTGGGTGGCTATCAGATCAATTCGGGCGACGAGCACTCATTATCGTTGGGGCGTTACTCATGGTTGTCATCGGTGGCGGTTTGTTTGTGGGGCTGGTTAATCATATGGTGATGATGCCATGGTTGTTTGGGATAGGGCTTGCTGTTACAGCGGCCATAGTCAATGGTTGTTATGCGTTGGCTATTGCGCAACAGTTTCCGGCTTACATTCGTTGTTCCGGCATGGGTATTGCCTATAACGTTGCCTTTGTGATTTTTGGTGGCTTAATGCCGGTTGTTGTAACACTGTTATGGAAATTGACCGGTAGTGTATACATGCCTTATTACTTTCTGTTATTGAGTGCGTTGATGACTTTGTTAGCCGGGTTATGTTGGCGTCCTAGTTCTTATTAAGCAAACATTGCACTAATGACATGCCGCGCTCCAATGTTGGTAGTGCCAGTGCCTGCTTAGCGACAGTAGCATAGTCACGCTCATCATCCAGGGCTAGTACATAACGAATTGCCCGATCAATCAGCTTAGCATTGCTGGGGGAGAGATGTGTCATTAAGTTGCCCTGATAATAGCCGCGTCGGCCCATCACCAATGTTGAGTGGCAATTTAATAAGCACTTTAAGCCTACCTGCAAGATAGCGTCCGGTGCTGAGGGTAAAGTCAATACTGGCTGATGATCCAGTAACCACCCTGATGTGGTAATTTGCAAGGCTGGTAAATCGGTACGCCGGGGCGATATAAAGCCGGCGCAACGGTTTAACATTGCCTGATCATCAGTGCTAACCTGCCATAATGTATTTGGCTGGCTGAGAGCTGGTACATTAAATGTTGGTGCACGCTCGGTGATGTCGGCCAACGTGGTCAGTAAGCAAGCAGCATCACTGACATACTGTATTGGTGTTTGGTTTAATGCTCGTGCTTCCCAGTCAACGGTTTTCACCAGTGCTGTCCACTCAAGTTGTTGCAGATAGGCGATAAAGTCCTGGGTAGTATAATGCAGATCAAACAGTTGCACTAAAGCCACTTGCATGGCCGTGGTGGCTTGCAGACGCGTGCTCCCGGTCAGTGCCATTGGACCGACGTCTAAGCATAATAGATTGACACCATCGAGAAGGCTCGGGTCAGGCAACTGCGGGCGAATTAAAGTATCTGCATTATTGGTAATCAGCCATGTGCTGGCAGCTTGTCGTTGTGCTGCTTGTAAGGCACCTAATACAAATGGTGTTCGACCACTGGCGGCCAAACCGATTACCACATCTTGCGGCTGTGGCGTGAATGCTGATAGCGCTCTTGCACCTGCCTGAGCGCTGTCTTCTAAGCCTTCTTGAGATTGAACCAGTGCAGCAGTACCACCAGCTACAAGGGCATGGACGTTACTTTTTTGCGCCCAATTCGCTATCCAATAGGCCAGGCGTCCACTAGAGCCACAGCCAAGCAAAATCACACGGCCGGCAGTGTCGATATGCTGTTGTAATGGCTGCAGTGATTGTTGCCGGGCAGCCAGTTTGTGTAGTGCAGTGATATCAATATCGCGCCATAATTTAACAGCTTGTGGTAGATCATGCTGTGCCAGATTTGAAAGCTCGCAGGTCAATGGATGGGGTTGTTCGGTAACTAATGTTGGTGCTTGGGCATAGCGTGCTGCCCAGGCTTGAATATCAAAATCAACCTTCACGGCTAGTGACTTTTACTGCCAATGTAATACCAGCAACCATGCGTTTTTTCAAACAAGCTATTCTCATGGAGGTGTTGCTTGTCGCCATGGCTGGTGTAATGGGCCAAGAAGGAGACGCTACCGGTATTATCTTCAGGTCCGCCAGCGACGATTTCCATCACTTTTAATCCGGTCCATTTGACTTGCTGCGCCCAGGTTTTGGCCTCTTGAGGGTTAAAACCTTCGGCGGGAGTCCCTTTCATAGTGGCTTGGATATAATCGATGTCGGCACGCGTATAGGCAGTGTAACGTGAGCGCATTAATGCCTCAGCGGTGGTTGGAACCGCCTTGCCGGTTAGATACGGTTTACAGCATTTCATAAATAATTTGCCGGAGCCACAAGGACACGCTTTCATAGGCTACTTCAATTGTTATGTAATCTCTTTTACTATAGCCTGGATATTTCATTATGTCACTTGCTTCTCATCCTCAAAGCGGCGTCATATCTACGTTATCGGCAAAAATTGCAGCGTTATATAGTGTTCAACTATGCCGCCTTGCAATTTTTACCTCTGGCCTTGA
>JANQIS010000034.1 GCA_028282045.1 Gammaproteobacteria bacterium | reverse complement strand
GCCCAACCTGCAAGTAAAGAGCTATATTCTGGAATCAGCGCGCAGTGGCCAAGTGATCGCCGCGTACAACGCCAATCAGCGTGAAGCACCTGCCAGTTTGACCAAACTGATGTTGGTTCTGCTCACCGAGCAATCACTGGCGCAAGGTGTGATTCACCTTGATGACCAGGTTACGGTACCTACGGTTGCCTGGGCCACTGGTGGCTCACGCATGTTCTTAAAGCCACATGAACAAGTCGCTTTGCATGATTTAATTGAAGGTACCATTGTTGCTTCAGGCAATGACGCAGCAGTGACCATTGCCAATTATATCGCCGGCAACCAATCTTCTTTTGTCAGTCTGATGAATCATGAAGCCAACAAACTGGGCATGACCAACACCCATTTCTCTGATGTGATGGGGCTGCCAGCACCCAATCATTACTCATCAGCGTATGATATGGGGCTACTTGGCAGGGCCATCGTCAATGATTACCCACAATACCTTGGCTGGTTCAAAAGGAAGTATTTCAGCTTCAATGGTATTCGCCAGGCCAATTTCAATAAATTATTGTTTATCGACCCCGATGCCATCGGGTTGAAGACCGGCTCCACCGATGCTGCCGGTTACTCACTAGTCAGCGCCGCCAGAGAACATGGCCAGGGTGATGGTATGACCTTAGTCGGCGTAGTCATGGGGGCAGCCAACCCCATGGCCAGTGCCACTGCCAGCAAAGCATTACTCACTTACGGCTTTAGATTCTTCGGTGAGCGCGAACTCTATACTGCGCAGCAACCCATCCAAAAAGTCCGCATTGCCAGCGGTGCACAACAAACCGTCCCCGTTGGTGTACAACACCCCCTATGGGTTACCTACCCCAAAACCATGGCTAACCGTGTCAAAGCAGCACTACAAATCCAAGATGGCCTTAAAGCACCGATCAAAAAAGGTCAACAAGTCGGTAATATTGTCGTGACCTTAGGCAAAAACGTCCTCAAGACTGAGCCAGTGTATGCGCTGGAGAGTGTGAAGGTAGGGTCGTTTTGGGATAAGTTACGTCACATCTTTTAAATTTCTGCGTCTTCTTGCTTGATACTGCGTTGTCGTATAGGTTTGCTTGGGGCCGTACCTGATTGTACTGTCCCCGGCGCTAACCAATACTTACGCCTTGTCTCAAACAACAATACTTTGAAATTTCATTGTTGTGTCTTTTTGCTTGATACTGCGTTGTCGTATAGGTGTGCTTGGGGCCGTACCTGATTGTACTGTCCCCGGCGCCAAAAATGACACCGTCATCCCGTGGCCCTTCGCTCATCACTCCATGGGTCCTTTCGTTCGTTATCCCGTGGCTCTCTTTATTCGTCATATATGGACTCACGGTTTATTGCAAGAGAGAATAACTTAGTGGTCTGAACAAAAAGCAAAGTTGCTGTCATATATTCGGCTTGTGTATGTGGGTGAGTTTTGCCTTCACCCAAGCCGCTATGGAATACGCGCACCTGAATTCTCTCCTAATCATCCCGTCGGCTTTAGTAGCCATGACGACGAGCTCAATTCAGGTCGTGACCTGTTTCTGCCATGTGTTATTTCTCAGCGCAATGCTGTGCCTATCTTCTCCTTTGTTTTACCTTATGGTGTTTGAATCGAACTGTTTAACAAAGTTGGCATCAAAACAACGACCATGTTTTAACAGCGCCCAAATAACTCGCGCGTTTTTATTCGCCAAGGCCACGGTCGCAACATTAAACTTTTTACTCTGATGTAATTGATGACACCAGGCATAATAAAGACTCTCCTTTTTATCTTGTCTGGCCACTTCTTTGATTACGGCTCGCGCCCCATGTACTAAAAGACTCCTAATGTAAACATCGCCTCGCTTACTGATCCCTAGCAAACGCCTTTTGTTTCCACTGGAGTTTTGCTTGGGAATCAACCCTAACCAGGCTGCAAAGTGACGCGCACTTTGGAAAGATTCTACATTACCCACCTTAGAAACCAACGCCGTAGCAGTGATCGGGCCAATACCCGGTACTGACATAATACGTTGGGCATCTTTGTTTTGGTGGGCTAATTTTTTAATTTGGTTGTCATAACTGGATTTGCGCGCACAAAGTTGTTTGTAGTGAGTGTAGATATCACAGAAGATAAAGCTGACATCCTCAGGCACCTCAATCTCTCCTGAGCAAACTCCTGCAAGCAATTTACACAGGGATGCCTGGCCAGTGCCTGTGGTAATGCCATATTCAGCCAGAAGCCCCCTGGCGTGATTACCCAATGCAGTTCGGGTCTTCACAATTTGCTCTCGGGCTCGATGTAAACTCGACATGCCTTGCTGCTCTATGCTCTTGATAGGAACAAAACGCATGCTTGGTCTTGTCACCGCTTCACAAATCCCCATCGCATCATTGGCATCATTCTTATTGGTTTTAACATAAGGCATAACATATTGAGGGTTCATCAGCTTAACTTCATGGCCCATGTCTCGAAATACTCGTGCCCAGTGGTGAGCGCTTGCACAGGCTTCCATTCCCACAACACACGCAGGTAGGTTTGCCATAAAGGATTCAAGTTTATTTCGACTGATACGCTTGGTCATCACCGTCCTACCCTCGCTGTCGACTCCATGTAATTGGAAAACGTTCTTTGCAATGTCTATACCTAATGTTGTAATATTTTTCACGGACTCATCTCCTATTACTTAAAAGGTCTATGGTACCTTTTTGGCACTTTGATGCCGTCAACGTGACACCTAAAGTCACCGTTTTAAGTGAGTGAGTCCATACCATTATCCCGTGGCTTGACCACGGGATCCAGCCAAGCGTACAGCGCTTTAATTGGCTTTGCCTATATCTGGATTGCGCTATCAAGTAGCGCAATGACGGGGCGTTTCACCTGTTGCTCTGTGGCACTGATCATGGGGTCCGGTCGAGGAGCAGTGGCAATACTGTTTTTATTTTTCGTGATATTAACATCAAGTAAATGCTAGCCACAATGACTAATTAAAAACTAAAAATAGGCATTTAACATTGCCATAATTTTGTTATTTTTTTACAGGAGTCATCACTACGCATTACCTTCGCTTAATGTTAAAATAACGCTCTACTTCAACACTGCAGCGATGATTCATGACTATTCGCCAAACCGATGATTGCCGTATTTTAGAGCGCCGTGGCTTGATTCCACCTGTGATTATGATGGAAGAGTTACCCGTTACTTTGGCGGCTAGCCAAACTATTGCCGATGCGCGTCAGTTAGCTGCCGACATTATCCATGGGCGTGATGATCGTTTAATCGTGCTGGTGGGGCCTTGTTCAGTGCATGATGTTGATGCTGCCAAAGAATATGCGCAACTGTTGCAAGAGCAGCGTGGTCATTATGCCGATACCTTGCACATCATTATGCGTGTCTATTTTGAAAAGCCACGTACCACAGTAGGGTGGAAGGGGCTGATCAATGACCCCAATCTCGATGGCAGTTTTCAGATTAACCAGGGTTTGCGTACCGCCCGTTCACTACTGCTGACGCTATCTGACAGCGGTTTGCCTTGTGGTACAGAGTTTTTAGATGTGATTTCACCGCAGTATGTGGCCGATTTGATTTCCTGGGGTGCTATCGGTGCACGGACGACAGAAAGCCAGGTACATCGTGAGTTGGCTTCGGGTATTTCGGCGCCGATTGGCTTTAAAAACGGCACTGATGGTAATGTGCAAATTGCTATCGACGCTATGCGTGCGGCGCACTCTTCGCATCATTTTTTATCGATTACTAAACAAGGTAACACGGCGATTTTTACTACTGCAGGCAATCCGGATACCCATGTGATTTTGCGTGGTGGTAAGTCAGGGCCTAATTATAACCACGACTGTATCACTCAGGCTGCGCAAGATTTACAGCAAGCTGGTGTGCCCAGCCGAGTGATGATCGATTGCAGCCACGGTAATAGCTGTAAGGACTACCGCCGCCAGCCGCAAGTGTGCGCGCAAGTGGCCGACCAAGTTGCTAAGGGTAATGAACATATTTTGGGAGTGATGATTGAGAGCCATTTACAAGAAGGCAATCAATCGATCGATGCTCAGCCGTTGGTGTATGGTAAGAGCATTACTGATGCCTGTGTTTCCTGGCCAATGACCATTCCGATGCTCGATCACTTGGCTGAGGCGGTAGTGAAACGTCGGCAATACCTCTGATTGTAAATATACATTGTGCTAAATCTCCAGGCTGGCAGAGGTCTTTATTGGCATTGCTTCCCATAAGCTCTATAATCATCGCTTCTGTATGATTGTTCTATTATTGATATGGCCTATTTTGAATTGATTCTGTTGATCTTAACAGTGGCCTCTGGTGTGGTGGCGCTGGTGGATAAGCTATTTTTTGAAAAGGCGCGTTGGCAACTGGCGGCGCAAGACCCTGAGTTTGTCACTTTAAGCCGTAAGGCCCGCAAACGGCGAGTGAAAGCACCATTGGTGGCAGACTATTGTCGTTCGTTATTTGTGGTATTTCTGATCGTGTTAATTGTGCGCTCGTTTTTAGTCGAGCCGTTTCGCATTCCTTCCGGCTCGATGTTACCTACTTTAAAGATCGGTGATTTTATTACCGTAAATAAACATGAGTATGGTCTGCGCTGGCCGGTATGGTATCGTGCGATTACCACACCGCACCTGCCTAAGCGTGGTGATGTTATTGTGTTTCACTCTACGGTAAACCCTAAATTAGATTTGATTAAACGTGTGATCGGTTTGCCAGGTGACCACATTAGCTATGTTGACCGTCGGTTAACGATCAATGGTCATAAAGTTGCCGAGAAATATCTGGGCAAAACAATTGAGCCGGCTGATTCACTGGTTCAGTCGGTGAATGAATATCAGGAAGATTTGTTGGGTGTGGTACACAACATCTATACCATGCCTTGGGTGGAGAGTGAAAATTTCAAAAACTTAGTTGTGCCTGCAGGTGAGGTATTCGTTATGGGCGATAACCGTGATAATAGTGATGATAGCCGTTACTGGGGCTTTGTCCCACAGCGCAATATTATTGGTGAGGCAACCAATATTTGGTTGAGTTGGGATGAGAATAATAATTCCATTCGCTGGCGGCGCTTTGGTGATAAGATTAATTAGACCATGACGCTGCCTCCACTGTCCCAGTTTTGTGATGCCATTGGCTACACCTTTCGTGACATTAGCTTGCTTGAGCAGGCGCTATCCCATAAGAGTTATACCAAACATCACAATGAGCGGTTGGAGTTTTTAGGTGATGCCCTGCTCAATGTTGTGATGGCTGATCAGCTCTACCACCAACTGCCTGATACCCGAGAGGGACAGTTAAGTCGTATACGCGCTAGCCTGGTGCGTGGCAGAACGTTAGCTGATGTAGCACGCGCTTGCCATGTGGGTCAGTATTTGCGCCTGGGGCCTGGTGAGCACAAAAGCGGTGGGCGTGAGCGTGATTCTATTTTAGAAGATGCCATTGAAGCTGTAATTGGTGCTATTTATCTCGATAGTAATTTTGATACCACACAACGGGTCGTGAAAGTCTGGTTTGCCGATCGCCTGACACAGATCAATGGTGACACTTCAGTCGTGGACGCTAAAAGTGCTTTGCAAGAGTGGTTGCAAGGACGCAATTATGCGCTGCCACATTATGAAACTACCGAGATATCCGGCAAGGCCCATGAACAAACCTTTCATGTGACCTGCCATATTAGTGCATTGGGTGTGAGCGTTGATGCTACGGGTAGCAGCCGCAAACTCGCAGAACAAGCTGCAGCACAAGTAGCGCTTAAGCAGTTGGAGCAGTGTGATGAGTGAGCAATATTGCGGTTATGTGGCAATTATTGGTCGTCCCAATGTCGGCAAATCGACATTGCTTAACCGCATTCTCGGTCAGAAAATCAGTATTATTTCGCGTAAGCCGCAAACCACCCGCCACCAAATCCTCGGCGTGAAAACCCAAGGGCAGGTACAAGCGTTATATGTTGATACGCCTGGCATCCACAGCCGCCAGCATCATGCCATTAATCGTTATATGAACCGTGCAGCCACCAGTATGATCCACGATGTGGATGTGATTGTCTGGGTGATGGATCTCAAATGGACTGGTGAGGAAGATCGCATTGTTAAGTATTTGCAAGGTGTTGAAGTGCCGGTAATTGCCGTCCTGAATAAAGTAGATCAGGTCAAAGACAAGGCCACTTTACTGCCTCAGCTCTCAGCGTTGCACCAGCGCTATGCCTTTAAAGAGATCATGCCGCTTTCTGCTAAACAGGGTAAAGGTGTGGCGCAACTGGAAGGTTTGATTGCCAAACAACTACCTCAACAAAATTGGTTATTTCCTCAAGAGCAAGTGACTGACCGTAGTCTGCGCTTTATGGCGGCGGAGTTGATACGCGAGCAATTGATGCGCCATTTGGGACAAGAGTTGCCCTATGCGCTCACGGTTGAGATCGATGCTTTTAAAGAACAAGCTGATGGGCGGATGCACATCATAGCGTCGATTATCGTTGACCGCCCCAGCCAAAAGGCGATGATTATTGGTAAGGGTGGTAGTAAGCTTAAAGAGATTGGTCGTTTGGCCCGCTTGACGATGAATCAGCAGTTTGATGCCCGGGTGCATCTGGACTTGTGGGTCAAGGTTAAATCAGGCTGGGCTGATGATGAACGTGCGTTGCGCTCATTGGGATATGACTGATGATGGTACTAGCTGATTTATCAAAACGGCAAGCCCTGGTGATGGGGGTCATCTGTACTTTAGCATCATCATTATGTATGGCGATAATGAGTATCGCTGCTAAACATTTAGCGATGGATATTTCCAACGATGCCATTTTGGTGTCACGCTTTTTGGTGTCGTTAGTCATCGTCATGCCGTTTTTGCTGCGTCATCCGCGGCAATTGAAATGCTCGCGCCACCACTGGGGGTTGTTGATTACCCGCTCCAGTACCGGGTTGTTCAGTATTGCATTGTTTTTTTATTGCATGCAATTTATGCCGGTGGCCGATGCTGTGTTGTTGATGAGCTCGGCCCCCATTTTTGTGCCGCTGTTGGTGTGGGCGATGACGGGTATTCGCACCCACGGGCCGGTATGGATTGGTATTGCAGTTAGTGTGGTTGGTGTGGCTATTGTATTGCGCCCGCAACATGGGGCGTTTAATTGGTTTTCACTGATCGGCTTGTTATCAGGTTTTTGTGCCGCCATCGCCATGGTGATTCTACGGCGTCTGAGCAAAGAGGTCTCAGCGAATACGATATTGTTTTATTACTACGTTATGGGTGTGTTGATATTAGCTGTTTTTCTACCCTTTGGCTGGCGTAACCCACGACCGATGGATTGGTGGTGGATGATTGCTGTGGGCGTGTTTGGCATGGGGTATCAATGGTTTTTGGTCATAGCGCTTAAGTTTACTCAGATTCGTATTGTGGCGCCACTCACTTTGATGGGGGTGGTATTTAGTGGCATTTTATCCGCTATTATCTTAGGGCAAATACCTGATGTATGGTTTTGGATTGGCTCGGCGGTTACCGCAGTGGGTATTATTATTGTGATTGATTTTACTCATCGGCGTAGCGTTGTCCTGGGTGCGCAAGGTGAAGATTGAGTTTGCTGACGCACTGCCTATTAGCAGTGAAGTTGCGCACATCCAACAACTTTTGCAAACGCATCAAGCGATTATTGTTGCCGGAAAGACCGGTTCAGGTAAATCGACGCAATTACCCAAGATTTGTCTGGCTGCCGGACGGGGTGAGCGAGGCTGGATCGGTCATACGCAACCCCGGCGCTTGGCGGCGCGCACTGTAGCACAGCGCATTGCCCAGGAATTGCAAACACCATTGGGTAGCGCGGTTGGTTATCAGGTGCGCTTTCATGAACAAGTGGCTCAAAGCACCCGGATCAAAGTCATGACCGATGGCATTTTACTTAATGAGGTGCAGCGTGATCCATTGCTCCAACGCTATGACACACTGATCATTGACGAAGCCCATGAGCGTAGCCTTAATATTGATTTTTTATTGGGTGTTATCAAACGTTTATTACCTAAACGGCCTGACTTGCGGGTCATCATCACCTCAGCGACCTTGGACCATGAACGCTTTAGCGCTTATTTTAATAATGCCCCGATTGTCACTGTATCAGGACGCAGCTACCCAGTGACAGTAGAGTATTACCCTTGGCAAGAATGTGATGATGGCCCAAGCTCACAGAGCGAGGCAATCTGGCAGGCGATCCAAACGGTGAGCCGTATGGGTCGTGGTGATATCCTGGTGTTCTTGCCCACTGAGCGCGACATCCACGATACGCGTGATTTTCTGCGCAAACAAACTCTGATGAACACGATGGTATTGCCGCTGTATGCCCGATTACCATTATCTTCGCAGCAGATGGTCTTTAATCCGAATCAGCAGCGTAAAATTGTGCTGACCACCAATGTGGCAGAGACCAGCATTACCGTTCCGGGCATCCATTATGTGATCGACACCGGCACTGCGCGCCAAAGTGTCTACAGTTATCGCAGTAAGGTGCAACGTCTGCCGATTGTGCCGATCTCACAAGCTGCTGCTAATCAGCGTGCCGGACGCTGTGGACGGGTAGCGCCGGGCGTGTGTGTGCGTCTTTATTCTGAGGCAGATTTTCAACAACGCCCGCAATATACCACGCCACAGATTCTGCGTACCAATTTAAGCGCAGTGATTTTACAGATGGCCTATTTACGCTTGGGTGAGGTTGAAGACTTTCCTTTTATTGAGCCACCGGACAATCGTTACGTGCGCGATGGTTATCGTTTACTCGAAGAGCTACAGGCGATGCATTTGCCACAAAAACGCATTAGCCCTATGGGTAAGCAGTTGGCGCGATTTGGACTTGATCCACGCCTGGCTCGTATGTTGATTGGTGGCCATGATAAAGGTTGTTTGAGTGAACTGTTG